>NZ_JBHTVC010000038.1:0-45165 GCF_042793275.1 Isoptericola sp. NPDC056578 | reverse complement strand
ATTGACTATCAAACACACTGTTGAGTTCTCAAACAACCGACGCACACCGCAGAACCAGAACCAACCGTTCCGACCCCGCCGGGGCAACCCCTCAACCTTACTCGGTTCGTTCTTCCCCGTCAACTCCCGGCCGTTGGCCCGGCGTGTCGGTTCGAACGTCCCGGTCCCGAACGAGGGCGCACTAGTCGACCTCGTGAAGAAGGATTCGGGTGTCCGCCCCGGGCCGGCCACCGGTACCCAGCCTCGCGGCTGTCTCCTCGGTGTCCGTTCTCCCTGTCGGGCGAACGACCAGAACATTACACACACTCCGGCCGGGGCGCCAAATCGCGCTCTGACCTGCAGGAATACCGGGACGTCGCACGATCTGGTGCGGCCGTCGACGCCGTGCGGGCCGCGCTCGACGTGCGGCGAGGGCCCCGGGGGAGCTCGCGCTCCCCCGGGGCCCTCGACATCACGCGGACGACAGCACGCGGGGCATCACTCCGCGACGGCCACCGCGAGGGTCCGCTTGCCGCGACGAAGGACGGCGTAGCGGCCGTGCAGCAGGTCCTCGGTGCGCAGGGCCGCGTCCTCGGACTCCACCTTGGTGTTGTTCACGTAGGCCCCGCCCTCGCCGATCGCGCGGCGCGCGGCGGCCTTCGACGCGACCAGGCCCGAGCCCACGAAGGCGTCGACGACGAGGTCGCCCGCCTTCGCCGTCGTGCGCGGGAGCTCCGCGACGGCGGCGCCGAGCGTCCCCGCGTCCAGTCCCTGCAGCTCGCCGCGCCCGAAGAGGGCCTGGCTCGCCGTGATGACGGCGTCGGTCGCCGCCTGACCGTGCACCAGGGTGGTGAGGTCGCCGGCGAGCGCCCGCTGCGCCTCGCGGGCGAAGGGGCGCTCCGCCACCTCGCCCTCGAGCGCCTCGATCTCCTCCCGCGACCGGAAGGTGAAGACCTTGAGGTACTTCACGACGTCCGCGTCCGCGGTGTTCACCCAGAACTGGTAGAAGGCGTACGGGCTCGTGAGCTCCGGGTCGAGCCAGACCGCCCCGCCCTCCGACTTGCCCATCTTGGTGCCGTCGGCCTTGGTGATGAGGGGCGACGTCAGAGCGTGCACGGCCGCGCCGTCCGTCTTGCGGATCAGCTCGACCCCGGACAGCAGGTTGCCCCACTGGTCGTTGCCGCCGAGCTGCAGCGTGCACCCGTGGCGCTCGTACAGCTCCCGGAAGTCCATGCCCTGCAGCACCTGGTAGCTGAACTCGGTGTAGCTGATGCCCTCGTCCGACCGCAGGCGCCGGGCCACGATGTCCTTGCCGAGCATCGTGCCCACCCGGAAGTGCTTGCCCACGTCGCGCAGGAAGTCGATCGCCGACATGGCGCCGGTCCAGTCGAGGTTGTTGACCATGCGCGCGGCCGCCGGCCCCTCGAAGTCCAGGAACGGCTCGATCTGCGCGCGGATGCGGTCCACCCAGCCGGCGACGACGTCGCGCGACTGCATCGAACGCTCCATGGTCGGGCGCGGGTCGCCGATCAGCCCCGTGGCCCCGCCGACCAGCGCAAGAGGACGGTGCCCGGCGAGCTGGAGCCGACGCATGTTCAGCAGCTGGACCATGTGCCCGACGTGCAGGCTCTGCGCCGTCGGGTCGAAGCCCGCGTAATAGGTGACGGGTCCCTCGGCCAGCGCAGAACGCAGCGCGGCCTCGTCGGTGGACTGCGCCACCAGGCCTCGCCAGTGCAGCTCGTCGAGAACGTCGGTCACCGTGTGCTCCTCGGGGAAAGGGATCGCGACCCGGTCGGGCCGCCCTCCTAGTGTGCCCGACGCCTACCGCCGTCGGCGCCGGGATTCCGCGGCCCGGTACGGCGAGACCGTCGGGTCGCCCGCCAGCCACACCCGCCACGGGAACCGGTCCGCCCGGCCTCCCTCGCCGCTCACGCCGACGCGGGGACCCGTCGCGACCTCATCGGCGGCACGGTCGGCGGCACGGTCGGCGGTACGGTCGGGCACCCGCAGCACCAGGTCGCCGTCCGGGTCCGTGACGTCCGCGCCGTCGTCGTCCCGGTCGATCGCCAGGGCGACCGTGAGCCGCGCCGGGCCGCGCGCCAGGTCGACGTCGGACCGCGTCACGCCCGCCGCCGCGCGCCGCTCGCGGGCGAGGTCCGCTCCCCCGACCACCTCGCCCGCCCGCAGCAGCACCGCCGACGCCTCGCCCGGCGGGCTGCACACGACGTTCATGCAGTGGTGCAGCCCCAGGTGCCGGTACACGTAGACGTGTCCGGGCTCGCCGAACATCGTGCGGTTGCGCGCCGTCTCACCCCGGAACGCGTGCGACCCCGGGTCGGCCGTGCCCGCGTACGCCTCCACCTCGGTGATCCGCAGGGTGACGGCGCCGTCGGGCGTGCGGCGGGTGAGCAGCGCGCCGAGCAGGTCCCGCGCGACGAGCCGGACGTCCCGCGCGAACCACTCGCGCGGCGGCACGACGGCGTCCCGCTCGCCGCCCCGCACCGTCAGATCCCGTGCGTCGGCCACGTGACCTGACCCCAACCGTCCAGGCGCACGTCGGCGCGGCGCGCGGTCCGGTGCGCCGCGTAGAGCGCGCTCTCCGCCGCCATCCACGCCTTCCAGTGGCCCTGCGCCTCCTCGCCGTCGCGCGCGAGGCCGCGCGTGAGCCGCAGCGCGTCGTCGGTCTCGACCCACACGAGCAGGGCCGAGACGTCGTCGACCCTCGGGTCCCCGGCCCCGCAGCCCTCCACGACGAGGTACGGCGCGCGCGGGACGTCGTGCCACTCGGCGTACCCGCCGCTCTCCCAGTCGTAGCGCTGGTAGCGGCCGTCCTCGCCCGCGGCGAGCGGGCCGAGGACCTGCTCGTGCAGCCGCTCGACGCCGGCGGCCAGCCCGGACCAGCCGTCGTAGAGGTCGTCCATGTGGACCACCTGCGCGGGCAGAACCCGTGCGAGCTGCGCGGCCAACGACGACTTGCCCGAGCCCGCCGGGCCGTCCACGACCACGAGCCGAGTCCCCTCCTCCGGCCGGTCCGCTCCCCGGGCGGGCAGCCTGGGCGGCGTCGCGCGCACGCGCGACACCAGTCGCCCCAGGACGTCGTCGGGCACCGTCACGCCTGTCCCTCCTCGAGGTCGGTCGTCGTCACGTCGGACATTCTCCCTGCCGGACGACCCGCACCGCGGACGACGTCGGCCGCGCCCTCCGGAGAGGGGGCGGCCGACGTCGGTACGGATCCGCTCAGCTGTCCGCCCAGATGCGGAACTCGGCCGAGCGCTCCTTGGCGGCCTCCACCTGCTCGGTGACCCGCGCGGGCGCCGTGCCGCCGACGCCGTCGCGCGACCCCACGGAGCCCTCGACGCTCAGCACCTCGCGCACCCCCGGGGTCAGGTGCTCGGAGATCGCGGCGAGATCGGCGTCCGTGAGGTCCCACAGCTCGATGCCGCGCTCCTCGCAGACCCGGACACAGGCGCCCGCCACCTCGTGCGCGACCCGGAACGGCACGCCCTCGCGCACCAGCCACTCGGCGATGTCGGTGGCCAGCGAGAAGCCCTGCGGGGCGAGCTCGGCCATCCGCGCCGTGTCGAACGTGAGGGTGCGGACCATGCCCGCGAACGCAGGAAGCAGCACCGTGAGGGTGGAGACCTGGTCGAAGACCGGCTCCTTGTCCTCCTGCAGGTCACGGTTGTACGCCAGCGGCAGGCCCTTGAGCGTGGTGAGCAGCCCGGTGAGGTCACCCACGAGCCGGCCCGCCTTGCCGCGGGCGAGCTCCGCGATGTCGGGGTTCTTCTTCTGCGGCATGATGCTCGACCCGGTCGACCACGAGTCGTCCAGCCGCACGAAGCCGAACTCCTTCGTGTTCCAGAGGATGATCTCCTCCGAGAGCCGGGACAGGTCGATCCCGACCATCGCGGACACGAACGCGAACTCCGCGACGACGTCGCGCGCGGCCGTGCCGTCGATCGAGTTCTCCACCGGGCCGTCGAAGCCGAGCTCGGTCGCGACCGCCGCCGGGTCGAGCCCCAGCGACGAGCCCGCGAGCGCCCCCGACCCGTAGGGCGAGCGTGCCGCGCGCACGTCCCAGTCCACGAGCCGGTCGACGTCGCGCAGCAGCGGCCACGCGTGGGCCAGGAGCTGGTGCGCCAGCAGCACCGGCTGGGCGTGCTGCAGGTGCGTGCGGCCCGGCATCACGGCCTCGCCGGCGTCCTGCGCCTGCACGATGAGCGTGTCCACGACGTCGAGCACCTGCCGCACGACGACGCGCGCCTGGTCGCGCAGGTAAAGCCGCACGAGGGTGGCGATCTGGTCGTTGCGCGAGCGGCCCGCGCGGAGCTTGCCGCCGAGCTCGGTGCCCGCGCGCTCGATGAGGCCGCGCTCGAGGGCCGTGTGCACGTCCTCGTCGCCCAGCACCGGGAGGAACGCACCCGACTGGACGTCGGCCAGCAGGACGTCCAGCGCGTCGAGCATGCCGGCCAGCTCGTCGTCGGTCAGCAGGCCCGCCGCGTGCAGCACGCGGGCGTGCGCCCGGGAGCCGCGGATGTCGTACGGCGCGAGCACCCAGTCGAAGTGCGTCGACTGGGACAGCGCCTGCAGCTCCGGCGACGGGCCTCCGGAGAACCGGCCGCCCCACAGGGAGACGTTGTCGCCCTGCGTCGTCACCGCGCCGGGCCCTGCGCCCGGCGTGACCTCGGAGCCCACGTCAGAACTCCCCGACGCCGAAGTCCACGCCGTTGCCGAACTTCTCGTCACGGGCCGCGGCCTGCTTGGCGGCGAGGCCGTAGATCTCGATGAAGCCCCGGGCGTGCGACTGGTCGAACGAGTCGCCCTCGTCGTAGGTGGCGAGGTTGAAGTCGTACAGGCTCGACTCCGAGCGGCGGCCGGTCACGGTGGCCCGGCCGCCGTGCAGCACCATGCGGATGTCGCCGGAGACGTACTTCTGGGTCTCGTCGACGAAGGTGTCGAGGTTCTTCTTCAGCGGGGAGAACCACATGCCGTCGTAGACCAGCTCGGTCCAGCGCTGCTCGACCTGCCGCTTGAAGCGGGCCTGCTCGCGCTCGAGCGTGACGTTCTCCAGCTCCTGGTGCGCGGCGATGAGCGCGACGGCACCGGGCGCCTCGTAGATCTCGCGGGACTTGATGCCCACGAGGCGGTCCTCGACGATGTCGATGCGGCCCACGCCCTGGGCGCCGGCGCGGCGGTTCATCTCCTGGATCGCCTGCAGCGGGGTCACGGCGACGCCGTCGAGCGCGACCGGCACGCCCTGGTCGAAGGTGATGACGACCTCGTCGGCGACCGGCGGGAACGTCGGGTCGTCCGTGTAGGAGTAGACGTCCTTGGTGGGCTCGTTCCAGATGTCCTCGAGGAAGCCGGTCTCCACCGCGCGACCCCACACGTTCTGGTCGATCGAGAACGGGTTCTTCTTGGTGGTCGCGATCGGCAGGTCGTGCCGCTCCGCGTAGTCGATGGCCTTCTCGCGCGTGAGCGCGAGGTCGCGCACCGGGGCGATGGACTTGAGGTCCGGGGCCAGCGACGTCGTCGCGACCTCGAAGCGGACCTGGTCGTTGCCCTTGCCGGTGCAGCCGTGCGCGACGGTCGTCGCACCGAACTGGCGCGCGGCGCGCACGAGGTGCTTGACGATCACCGGGCGGGAGATCGCGGAGACCAGCGGATAGCGGTCGAGGTACATCCCGTTGGCCTTGAGCGCGGGCATGCAGTACTCCGCCGCGAACTCGTCGCGCGCGTCGGCGACGTACGCCTCGACGGCGCCGCAGTCGAGCGCGCGCTTGCGGATGACGTTCATGTCCTCGCCGCCCTGGCCGACGTCGACGGCCACGGCCACGACCTCGGCCCCGGTGGCCTCGGCGATCCAGCCGATGGCCACGGAGGTGTCCAGGCCGCCCGAGTAGGCGAGCACGACGCGATCAGTCATCACAGTTCTCTTTCTTGCGAGGGGGTTCGGGTCAAGTCTGGCAGTGCGGGACCGTGGGGGCCACGGTCCCGCGTCGTCCGGACCGGGTCAGGGCCCGGTCAGCTCGAGGAAGCGCCGGGCCAGGTCGTCGCCGCCGAGCGGGTCGCGGGCGATCACGAGGATCGTGTCGTCGCCCGCGATGGAGCCGAGGACGCCCGGGAAGACCGAGTGGTCGATCGCGGACGCGAGGTAGTTGGCCGCGCCGGGGGGCGTGCGCAGCACCACGAGGTTGGCGGACGCCTCCGCCGACACGAGCAGGTCGTTGCAGAGCCGGGCGAGACGCGCGGCGACGTACTCGACGTCGTGCTCCCCCACGCCCGCGGCCTGCACGCTGCGGTCGCCGCCCTCGCCGGGCACGGCGTAGACGAGCGCCCCTGCCGCGTTGCGCACCTTCTCGGCCCGCAGCTCGATGAGGTCGCGCGACAGGGTGCCCTGCGTGACGCTGACGCCCGCGTCGGCGAGCTCGCGGGCCAGCTCGGCCTGCGAGTGGATCGCCGTGCGCCGCACGATCTCGACGATCCGCGCGTGCCGGGCGGCCTTCGTCGTCGGGCCCGCGACCTGGCCCGACGGGGCCCCGTCCGCCGCGCTCACCGGTGCTCCAGCAGCCAGGTCAGCAGCGCCTTCTGCGCGTGCAGGCGGTTCTCCGCCTCGTCCCAGACGACGGAGGACGGGCCGTCGATCACCGAGGCGCTGACCTCCTTGCCGCGGTAGGCGGGCAGACAGTGCAGGAAGATCGCGTCGTCGGCCGCGGCGGCCAGCAGCGCGTCGTCCACGCGGTAGGCGTCGAGCGCGGCGAGCCGCTCGGCGGCCTCGTCCTCGTCCCCCATGGAGACCCACGTGTCCGCCGCGACGACGTCGGCCCCGGCGACCGCCTCCCGGACGTCGGTCGTGACCGTCACCGAGCCACCGGTCGTGGCGGCGATCTCCCGGGCGCGGGCGACGACGTCCTCGGGCGGGAGATAGCCCTCGGGGCCGGCCACGGCGACGTGGAGGCCGGCGGTGACGCCGCCGAGCAGGTACGACGCGGCCATGTTGTTGCCGGCGTCCCCGACGTACGCGAGCCGCTGCCCGGCCAGGGCGGAGATGCCGCCCCGGTGCTGCGCGACCGTCAGCAGGTCGGCCAGGATCTGGCACGGGTGGAAGCCGTCGGTGAGCGCGTTGACGACCGGCACCCGCGAGACGGCGGCCATCTCGTCGATGCGCTCCTGGCCGAACGTGCGCCACACGATGGCCGACACCTGACGGTCGAGCACGCGCGTGACGTCCGCGACGGACTCGCGCACGCCCACCTGGGCGAGGCGGCCGTCGACGATCACCGGGAAGCCGCCGAGCTCGGCGACGCCGGTCGAGAACGAGACCTGCGTGCGCAGCGTCGGCTTGTCGAACAGCACGGCGACGCCCTGCGGGCCCGCGAGCGGCGTGCGCACGAACCGGTCCTCCCGGAACGCCATGCCGAGCTCGAGGACCTCGCGCTGCTCGTCCGGGGTGAGGTCGTCGTCGCGGAGGAAGTGGCGGGGCATCAGGGCTTCCCTTCAACGGGCTGGTCGACGGGCGTCGAGGCGGGGACGGTGACGGCGGCGAAGAACCGGGCGACGTCGCGCGCCTGCTCGGCCGTGAGGATCAGCGGCGGGGCCAGGCGGATCGCGTCCGGGGCGACGGCGTTGACGACGAAGCCCGCCTCGAGGGCCGCCGCCGCGACGTCGGCCGCGACGGGCCGGGTGAGCTGGACGGCGAGCAGGAGACCCTGCCCGCGCACGCCGGCGACGAGCGGGTTGCCCGCCGCCTCGATCTCGGTCCGCAGCACCTCGCCGACGCGGCGGACGTTCTCGAGGAGGCCGTCGCGCTCGATGACGCCGAGCGTCGCCAGCCCGGCGGCGGCCGCGACGGGGTTGCCGCCGAAGGTGGTGCCGTGCTGGCCACGGCCGAGCAGCGTCGCGGCGCGCTCGCCGAACGCGATCGCGGCACCCACCGGGAAGCCGCCGCCGAGACCCTTGGCCACGGTGACGACGTCGGGCACGACGCCGCCGCCGATCTCCGGCTGCTGGAACGCGAACCAGGAGCCCGTGCGGCCGACGCCCGTCTGGACCTCGTCGAGGACGAGCAGCGCGCCCGCCTCGGCGGTGAGCCGCCGGGCGTGCGCCAGGTAGCCCGGGGGCAGCGGCCGCACGCCGGCCTCCCCCTGCAGCGGCTCGACGACGAGCGCCGCGACGCCGCCCCGCTCCGCGACGGCCTCCGGCGAGAACGCCTCGTCGAGGGCGGCGGTGTCGCCGAACGGCACGTGCTCGACGCCGCCGGGCAGCGGCTCGAACGGCTCGCGGTACGCGGCCTTCGCCGTGAGGGCGAGGGCGCCCATCGACCGGCCGTGGAAGCCGCCCTCCAGGGCCAGGACGCGGGTGCGGGTGCCGTCGTCGCCAGGTCCGTCGGAACGGTTGCGGCGCGCCATCTTGAACGCCGCTTCCACCGCCTCGGTGCCCGAGTTGGTGAAGAACACCCGGGAGCCCTCGGGCGCGCCCGCGAGGTGCAGGAGCCGCTCGGCCAGGCCGATCTGGGTGGGCGTGGCGAAGAAGTTCGACACGTGCCCGAGGGTGCCCAGCTGCGCGCTGATCGCCGCCGTGAGGGTGGGGTGCGCGTGGCCGAGCGCGTTCACCGCGATCCCGGCGAGCAGGTCGAGGTAGCGCCGCCCGTCCGCGTCCCACACGTAGGCGCCCTCGCCGCGCACCAGCACACGCTGGGGCGGGCCGAACGTGTCCATCACCGCATGGGTGTAGCGATCGGTCCAGGCGGCGTTCGAGGCGTCGGCGAGGGCGCCTCCGCTCACCGACTGCAGGGTGTCGCTCACGCGCCTGCCTCCTTGCTCGCAGTGGGATCGGTGGTGGTGGCCGTCGGCGCGGGCACGACCATGGTGCCGTTGCCGCGGGTGGTGAAGACCTCCAGGAGCACGGAGTGCGGCTGGCGGCCGTCGATCACGGTGGCGCGCGGCACGCCGCCCTGGACGGCGCGCAGGCACGCCTCCATCTTGGGCACCATGCCGGACGTCAGGCTCGGCAGGAGGGCCGCGAGGTCCGGCGCGGAGATCTCCTCGACGAGGGAGTCCTTGTCGGGCCACGACGTGTACAGGCCCTCGACGTCGGTGAGCATGATGAGCTTGCTCGCGCCGAGCGCCACCGCGAGCGCGGAGGCGGCCGTGTCGGCGTTGATGTTCAGCACCTGGGTCGGGTCGTCGACGTCGGGCGCGACGGTCGACACGACCGGGATGCGGCCGGCGTCGAGCAGGTCCTGCACCGCCCCGGCGTCCACCTGCACGACGTCGCCCACGAGGCCGACGTCGACCGGCTCGCCGTCGACCACGGCGTGGCGGCGGGCGGCGCGGAACAGCCCGGCGTCCTCCCCCGACATCCCGACGGCGTGCGGGCCGTGCGCGTTGATGAGGCCGACGAGCTCGCGCGAGACCTGGCCCGTGAGCACCATGCGCACCACGTCCATCGCCTCGGGCGTGGTGACGCGCAGGCCGCCGCGGAACTCGCTGTGGATGTCCAGGCGCTCCAGCATGGCGTTGATCTGCGGGCCGCCGCCGTGCACGACGACGGGCCGCAGCCCCACCTGGCGCAGGAAGACCATGTCCTGCGCGAACGCGGCCTTGAGCTCGCCGTCGATCATGGCGTTGCCGCCGTACTTGACGACGACGAGCGCCCCGGCGAACTCCTGGAGCCACGGCAGCGCCTCGAGGAGCACCTCGGCCTTCTGCTCGGGCGCGAGCCCGTTCACGACGTCGCTGCTCATGAGCTGTACGCGCTGTTCTCGTGCACGTACGCGTGGGTGAGGTCGTTGGTCCACAGCGTGACCTCGGCGTTCCCGGCGTGCAGGTCGATCGTGATGTCGACGTCGCGCGACGCGGCGAGGTCCACGTTCTCCGGCGACTCGTGCGCCCCGCCCGCCTTGCACACCATGACGCCGTTGACGCTGACGTCGAGCTCCAGCGGGTCGAACGGCGCGACGTCCTCCGGGACCGTGCCGACCTGCGACAGGATCCGGCCCCAGTTGGGGTCGTTGCCGAAGATCGCGGCCTTGACCAGGTTGGACCGGCTCACGGCCCGGGCGACGGCCAGGCCGGCGTCCTCGCTCGTGGCGTGCGTGACCGTGATCGCGACGTCGTGGGACGCGCCCTCCGCGTCGGCCACGAGCTGGCGCGCCAGGTCGGCGCAGACGGCGGTCACGGCCTCGGCGAACGCGGCGTCGTCCGGCGTCGCCCCGGACGCGCCCGACGCCATCAGCACCACGGTGTCGGACGTGGACATGCAGCCGTCGGAGTCGACCCGGTCGAACGTCGTGCGGGTCGCGGCGCGCAGCGCCGCGTCGGTGGTCCCGGCGTCCACGACGGCGTCCGTCGTGATGACGCAGAGCATCGTGGCGAGCGCGGGAGCGAGCATTCCCGCCCCCTTGGCCATCCCGCCCACCGTCACCGTGCCGGACGGCGTCTCGATCGTGCGCACCGCCGTCTTCGGGACCGAGTCCGTGGTCATGATGGCCGTGGCGGCGCTCGTGCCCGACGCCTCGTCCGACCCGAGCGACTCCGCCACGACCGGGATCCCGGCGAGGAGCTTCTCGGCCGCGAGGCGCACGCCGATGAGGCCGGTCGAGGCCACCAGGACGTCGATCGCGCCGATCCCGAGCACCTCGGCGACCTTCTCCGCCGTGGCGTGGGAGTCCTGGAACCCGCCCGGGCCGGTGCACACGTTCGCGGCGCCCGAGTTCAGCACGACGGCGCGGGCGACCCCGTCCTTGATCGCCTGACGCGACCACATCACCGGCGCGCCGACCACACGGTTGCTCGTGAAGACGGCGGCGGCGGCGTGCTGCGGGCCGTCGTTGACGACGAGGGCGAGGTCGGGGGTCCCGGAGGCCTTGAGTCCGGCCGTGATCCCGGCGGCCCGGAACCCCTGCGCTGCGGTGACGCTCACGGTGCGACTCCTTCGGTGACGAGGCCGGCCGTCTCCGGCAGGCCGAGGGCGAGGTTCATGGCCTGGACCGCCTGGCCGGCGGTGCCCTTGACCAGGTTGTCGATGGCGGTGACGGTCACGACCCGCCCGGCGGCGTGGTCGAGGGCGACCTGCACCAGGGCGGTGTTGGCGCCGAGCGTGGCGGCCGTCGTCGGCCACTGACCCTCCGGCAGCAGCTCGACGAACGGCTCGTCGGCGTAGGCCTCCGCCCAGGCGGCGCGGACGTCGGCGGCGGTGGCGTCCTCGTGGCCCGGCGCGAGGCGCGCCGTGACGGTGGCGAGGATGCCGCGCGACATGGGCACCAGGGTGGGCGTGAAGCTGATCGACACCGCGGGCGCCCCGGCGGTGCGCAGGTTCTGCGCGATCTCGGGGATGTGCCGGTGCGTGCCGCCGACGGCGTACGGCACGGCGGAACCCAGGCCCTCGGCAGCGAGCAGGTGCGGCTTGAGCGACTTGCCCGCGCCCGAGTAGCCGTTGGCGAGAACCGCCACGACGTCGGCCGGGCTGACCAGGCCGGCGGCGACGCCCGGCTGCAGGCCGAGGGTGACGGCGGTGACGTTGCAGCCCGGCACGGCGATCCGGCGGGCGCCCGCGAGGTGGTCGCGCTGGGCCCCGGTGACGTGCCCCGCGCCGTCCGCGTGGAGCAGCTCCGGCAGGCCGTAGGGCCAGGTGCCCGCGTGGGCCGAGCCGTAGAACTGCTCCCAGTCGGCGGCGGACGCGAGGCGGTGGTCGGCACCGAGGTCGAGGACGAGCACGTCGTCGGGCAGCTGCGCGGCGATCTCCCCGGACGCCCCGTGCGGGAGTCCGAGCACGACGACGTCGTGGCCCGCGAGCGCCTCGGGCGTGGTCGGCTCGAGGACACGGTCGGCGAGCGAGCGCAGGTGGGGCTGCAGCGCGCCGAGCCGCGCGCCCGCGTTCGAGTGCGCCGTGAGCGCCCCGATCTCCAGCGCGCGGTGGCGCGCCGCGAGGCGCAGGAACTCGCCCCCGGCGTACCCGGAGGCACCGGCGACGGCGACACGGAACGTGCGCGACTCAGTGCTGACCATATGCAGCACTATACATACCTATGCAGAGCGTCGGGACCTGTTTCTCACGGCACGGGCGCCGCGGGTCACCCGACGAGCGGCAGGTACATCACGTGCAGCCCGACGTACCCGTGCGACGGGCTGCGGAACGCGCCCGGCACCGTGCCGACGACCTCGAACCCCAGCGACCGCCACAGCCGCACGGCCACCTCGTTGGACTCCACCACCGCGTTGAACTGGATGCCGCGGAAGCCCTGCTCCCGGTGCCACGCGACGACGTGCTCGCCGAGTGCCCGGCCCACCCCGAGCCCGCGCGCGGCGGGCGACACCATGAACGACGCCGTGCCCACGTGGTCGCCGTGTCCCGGCCGGTTCGGCCCCATCTTGGCCGTGCCCAGCAGCGCCCCGTCGGCGCCCACCGCCACGACCGTCGCGCCCGGGGCGCGCTCCATCCAGATCTCCCGCGCCTGCGCGCTCGTGAGGTCCAGCGGGTAGACGTAGGTCTCGCCCTCGCGCACCACCGCCTCGACGGTCGGCCAGAGGGCGGGCCAGTCGTCGTCGGTCGCGGGACGGATCATGAACGGCGCGCGGGTGTCTCGGGTCACGGGCGAAGCATAGGGTCGAGGCCGTGACCTCCCGTCCCGCAGACCTCCCCGCCGACGCCCCGGCCGACGGCCTGGCCGACACCCCGGCCGACGACGTGTCCGCCGCGGTCGCGGCGGCCTACGACGCCCGCGCCGCGACGTACGACGAGAGCGCCATGCACCGCGACCTCGCCGCCCGGGTCGCCGCGTTCTGCGAGCTCGACGACGTCCGCGACGTGCTCGACGTCGCCACGGGGACGGGCCTGGTGCTGCGGGCGCTCGTGGCGCTGGCCCCGCGGCCGCTGCGCCTGACCGGCGTCGACCTGTCCCCCGACATGCTCGCCGTCGCCCACCGCGGCTCGCCAGGCGCGACCCTGCTGCGGGCCGACGCCGCCGCCCTCCCCCTGGCCGACGGGTCGGCGGACCTCGTCACCTGCGTCACGGCCCTGCACCTGGTCCCCGACCCGCGGGCGGTGCTGCGCGAGTGGGCGCGCGTGCTGCGGCCCGGCGGCCGGGCCGTCACCGCGACGTTCACGGCGTTCGGCGGGCCCGGGCCCGGACCGCGTGCCTTCCCCACCCACCACGACGCGTTCGCGGACCCGGGCCTGCTGGCGACGCAGGCCGCGGCCGCAGGGCT
Source organism: Isoptericola sp. NPDC056578 (assembly GCF_042793275.1). Lineage (NCBI taxonomy): Bacteria > Bacillati > Actinomycetota > Actinomycetes > Micrococcales > Promicromonosporaceae > Isoptericola > Isoptericola sp. NPDC056578. The sequence continues at coordinate 31,978 of NZ_JBHTVC010000038.1, read as the reverse complement.
GCGCCTGCGGCGGCACGCGGACTGGCGCCACGACGACGGCGACGCCTTCCTGCTCGGCGAGCTCGAGGTGGCGGCATGACGCCGCAGGTCGCCCTCGAGCTCGCGGACTGGCGGCGGAGCGTGGCCGAGCTCTACGCCGCCGTCCGCGCGGCGCCCGACCCCGCGAGCGGGCACGCGACGTGGCGGGCGGGCCGCGACGGCCTCTTCCGCGACCACCCGCAGAGCCCGCTGCCCGCCGACGACCCGCTGCGCGCCACCGGCCTGCCGTACTGGCCGTACGACCCGGCCGTGCGCTTCGAGGTACCGCTGCGTCCGGCGCCGCCGGCGCGGCTCGAGCTCGACACGGGCGCGGACGGCACGACGACGATGGAGCGGGTCGGCGTGCTCGAGCTCCCCGGGCTGGGCACGCTCGACGCCTGGTGGCTGGCGCAGTACGGCGGCGGGCTGTTCGTGCCGCTGCGGGACGGCACCGCCGGTGGCGAGACGTACGGCGGCGGACGGTACGTCCTCGACACCGCCAAGGGTGCCGACCTCGGCGGGCGCGACGGCCTCGTGGTGGTCGACCTCAACCTGGCGTACCACCCGTCCTGCCGGTACGACCCCGCCTGGACCTGCCCGCTCGCCCCGGCCGGCAACCGGGTCGACGCGCCCGTGCGCGCGGGCGAGCGGCTGGACCGGCCTCCGGCTGCGTAGGCTCGGGCGCATGCACGCAGTCGTGGCCCGCGCGGCGGGTGGTCCCGAGGTCCTGGAGTACGTCGAGCAGCCCGACCCCGCGCCCGGCGCGGGCGAGCTCCTCGTCCGCGTCGTGGCGGCGGGGGTCAACTTCATCGACACCTACCGCCGGGCGGGCGTGTACCCCATGCGCTACCCGCACGTCGTGGGCGTCGAGGGCGCCGGGACGGTCGAGGCGCTCGGCGACGGCGTGGAGGGCTTCGCCGTCGGCGACGAGGTGGCCTGGAACGAGGCGCCCGGCTCGTACGCCGAGCTCGCCGTCGTCCCGGCGGCGAACGCCGTGCGCGTCCCCGCGGGCCTCGACCTCGTCACGGCCGCCGCCCTGCCGCTGCAGGGGATGACGGCGCACTACCTCGTCGCGTCGACCTTCGAGGTCGGGCCCGGCCACGACGTGCTCCTCACGGCCGGCGCCGGCGGCGTCGGCCTGCTCGCGACCCAGCTCGCGGTGGCGCGCGGCGGGCGCGTCATCACCACCGTGTCCTCGCCCGAGAAGGCGGCCCTGTCGTCGGCGGCCGGCGCCGCGCACACCGTCGACTACGCGGCGATGGGCGACCTCGCGACCGAGCTGCCCGCCGTCGTGCGGGACCTCACCGACGGGCGCGGCGTGCACGTCGTGTACGACGGCGTGGGCCGCGCCACGTTCGACGCCTCGCTCGCGTCCCTGCGCCCGCGCGGCACGCTCGTGCTGTTCGGCGGGGCGTCGGGTCAGGTGCCGCCCTTCGACCCGCAGCGGCTGAACTCCGGCGGGTCGCTCTACCTCACCCGGCCGACGCTGGCCCACTACCTCCTCACCCGGGGCGAGCTCGAGTGGCGGGCCGCCGAGGTGCTGGGGGCGGCCGCCGCGGGCGACCTGGACGTGCGGATCGGCGAGCGGCTCCCGCTCGCCGACGCGGCGCAGGCGCACCGCGCCCTGGAGGGGCGCGGCACGACGGGCAAGGTCCTCCTGGTCCCCTGACCGGTGGCGGTCAGCCCGCCGTCGGGCTCGAGACGTGCCAGCGGTGCCCGTACGGGTCCACCACCCACGCATTGCGCCAGCCCTCCTGGGGCCCGTCGTCGACCCCGCGCTCGAGACGGGCCTCCTCGATCCGGAAGCGCTCCTGCGCGCCGAAGGCCCTGCGGCAGGAGTCGATCGCCTCGGACGCCCCCCGCACGGCGAGGTACGGGACGACGGTCGCGGGGGTCGCCCCGCCGCGGCCTGGCGGCGCGATCCTGTCGGGCTCCACGTCGACAGCCTGGTGCGTGCGGGGCCTGCGCGCTAGTCTCTCGACATCAAGAGACTTGATGTCGAGAGGAATCGTCGTGGCCGACTGGTCCCCCACCGCGTACCTGCGCTACACCGACGAACGGTCGCGCCCCTTCGGCGAGCTCGTCGCGCGCGTCGTGCGCGACCCGGCGAGCATCGTCGACCTGGGCTGCGGCCCGGGGCACCTCACCCCCGTGCTGCGCGAGCGGTGGCCGGCCGCCACGTTCGTGGGGCTCGACGCCTCCCCCGCGATGATCGAGAAGGCGCGAGCCGCGGACCCCGGGGGCCGCTACGAGCTCGCCGACGTGCGCGACCACGCCGCCGGACGCGGCCCCGCGCCCGAGGCCGACCTCGTGATCAGCAACGCCACCCTGCAGTGGGTGCCCGGGCACCGCGACCTGCTCCCCGCCCTCGCCGCCACGGCCCGCCAGACCTTCGCCTTCTCCGTCCCGGGCAACCACGACGCCCCGAGCCACCGCACCCTGCGGGAGGTCGCCGGGCGCGGGCCGTACGCCGCCGTCGTCGGTCCCGTCGAGCGCCGCGCGGTCGGCGACCCCGCCGAGTACCTCGCGCTGCTCGGCCGGCCGGGCTGGTCGGTCGACACCTGGGAGACCACGTACACGCACGTGCTCGACGGCGACGACCCCGTGCTGCGCTGGATCTCGGCGACCGGTGCCCAGCCGGTGCTGCACGCGCTCGACGCGCACGACGCCGCGCACGGCACCGACCTGCGCGCCCGGTTCGACGCCGAGCTCGGCGCCGCCCTGCGCGAGGCCTACCCGAGGTACCCGTTCGGCACGCCCCTGGCCTTCCGCCGCGTCTTCGTGGTCGCCACGCGGAGCTCGTGACGGCGACGGGCACGAACGGTCGTAGGCTCGCGCCGTGACCGAGACCAGCCACCCGATCCGCATCGGGGTCCAGCTCCAGCCGCAGCACGCCGACTACGCCCAGATGCGCGACGCCGTCCGGCGCGCCGAGGACGCCGGCGTCGACGTGATCTTCAACTGGGACCACTTCTTCCCGCTCTCGGGCGACCCGGACGGCAAGCACTACGAGTGCTGGACGATGCTCGGCGCCTGGGCCGAGCAGACCGAGCGCGTCGAGATCGGCGCCCTCGTCAGCTGCAACTCCTACCGCAACCCCGACCTGCTCGCGGACATGGCACGCACGGTCGACCACATCAGCGGCGGCCGGCTGATCCTCGGCATCGGCGCCGGATGGTTCGCCAAGGACTACGAGCAGTTCGGCTACGAGTTCGGCACGGCGGGCTCGCGCATCGCCGACCTGGGCGCGGCGCTCCCCCGCATCAAGGCGCGGCTCGCGGCCGCCAACCCCGCCCCGACGCGGGAGATCCCGATCCTGATCGGCGGGGGCGGCGAGAAGAAGACGCTGCGCCTCGTGGCCGAGCACGCCGACGTCTGGCACTCCTTCGGCGACGTCGACACCCTGACCCGCAAGTCCGCGATCCTCGACGAGCACGGAGAGGCCGTCGGGCGCGACACCGGTCGCCTCGTGGAGCGGTCGGTCGGTGTGGGCGCGCCGCCCGAGGAGGTCGGGCAGAAGCTGCTCGACGCCGGGGCCACGCTGTTCACGATCGGCACGAGCGGGCCCGACTACGACCTGTCGCTCGTCGAGCAGTGGGTGCGCTGGCGCGACGAGCGCCGCTGACCCGCCGCTCGCGCCCCGGCCGGGGTGCCCCGGTCAGCGACCGGTGAGCACCTCGGCCAGCGGGTCGTCCGCCGCCGCGGGCTGCACGCGCAGCCGGCGGGCGGCGGGGGCCGACGCCTCCTGCGCGAGACGTGCCAGCGACTCCGGGGTGTCGTGCGAGGCGCGGACGAACCAGCCGGAGCAGGCGTCGAGGTCGCCGCGCGCGAATGCCGTCACGAGGTCGACCGTCCGCTCGACGGGCGTCCACTCGGTCCGCCCCTCGTGGGCGCGCATCGCCCCCGTCATGTCCGTGCGCACGACGCCGGGCGCGACCTCCAGCACGCGCAGGCCCCGGTCGTGGCCGGCGAGGTGGAGACCGGCGCCGAGGCGCATCAGCGCGGTCTTGCTCGCGTTGTAGGCGGTCGCGTCGCCGTTGTCGTGCGAGCCGGCGCCGCTGTTGAGGTCGACGACCCGCCCGCCGCCGCGCGCCAGCATCCCCGGCACCGCGTGCCGGGCGAGCAGGAACGGGCCCCGGACGTTCGTCTCGAGCACCGACCACCACTCGTCCGGGTCGGCCTCCCACAGCGGCACCTCGGCGTCGATGCGGCCGGCGTTGTTGACCAGCAGGTCCACCGACCCGAGCCCCCCGTCGGCCGGGGACGCCTCGGCCGCCCGCACGGCGGCCGCCACCGCCGCGGCGTCGGTGACGTCGGCCGGCAGCTCGAGGGCGACCCGGCCGAGGGCGCGCACCTCGCGCGCGACCTCCGCCAGCCGTCCCGCGTCCCGCGCCACGAGCGCGACGTCCAGCCCGGCCCGGGCGAGCCCGAGCGCGACCGCGCGGCCGATGCCGCGGCTCGCCCCGGTGACGAGCGCGGTCCGGGCCGCGGGGACGTCGCCCCGCGGCCCGGACCCGGCGGCGCGCTCAGCCACGCAGCACGGCCCCGACACGCTCGGTCGCCGCGGCGACCACGCCCTCGCGGACGGCGCGCACGTCGTCGGCCGTCAGCGTGCGGTCGGCGGCGCGCAGCCGCACCGAGTAGGCGAGCGACTTCTTCCCTTCGCCGACCTGCTCTCCGGTGAAGACGTCGAAGAGGCGCGCGTCCTCGAGCAGCGGGCCCGCGCCGGCGACGACGGCCGCGTGCACGTCGGCGGCGGGCACGCCCGCGTCGACGACGAACGCGAAGTCCTCCTTCGCCGCGGGGAACGCCGACACCGGCTCGGCCGCGACCGGGGCGTCCCCGCCGGCGGCGATCAGCGCGCCCAGGTCGAGCTCGAACGCCACCGCCCGGGCGGGCAGGCCCAGGGCCTCGACCACCTTCGGGTGCAGCTCGCCCGCGTGCCCGACGACGGCGCCGTCGGGCAGCGTCACCGCCGCGCAGCGGCCGGGGTGCCACGGCATCGTGCCGGAGTCGGCCCGGACCGTGACCTCCGCGCCCGCGCGCTCGGCGACGAGGCGCGCGGCGTCGAGGGCGTCCGTCCAGTCGGCCGCGCGGCCGTCGCCCCACCAGCCGGCGGGCACCGCGCGGCCGGTGAGCACGCCCGCGACGTGCCGCGGCTGGTCGGGGACCGCGGCCACCAGTGCCGCCAGGTCGTCGTCGGACGGCCGCACGCCCACCGGGAGCTGCGGCGGGGCCGGGGTGCCCGGCGTCGGCCGCGTGACCAGGCCGACCTCGAAGACCGCCACGTCGGGCAGGCCGCGCGAGACGTTCCGGCGTGCGGTCTCGAGCAGCGTCGAGAGCAGGTCCGCGCGCAGGAACGGCCGGTCGTCGGCCAACGGGTTGGCCAGGCGCAGCGTGGTGCGGCGCACGTCGTCGTCGGGCAGCCCGAGCGCGTCCAGGTCGGCCTCGCCCACGAACGGGTAGGACAGCACCTCGACGAGGCCGGCCTCCGCGAGCGCGCGCGCCACCGACCGGCGGGCCCGCTGCTCGGGCGTGAGGCCGCGGCCTCCCGAGGCGGACGGGAGCACGGACGGGATCTGGTCGTAGCCGGCGATCCGCACGACCTCCTCGACCAGCGCCGCCGGCTCGGTGAGGTCGGGGCGCCACGACGGGGGCGTCACGCGGACGGCGTCCACGCTGGCCCCGGCGACGGCGTCCGTCACGGTGCACCCGATCTGCTCGAGGATGCCGACCACGGTGGCGCGGTCGTACTCCACGCCGGACAGCCGCGTGGGCAGGCTGACGTCGAGCCGCACCGGCTTGGGCGGGGTCGTGGTGTCGAGGTCGCTCACGGCGCCGTCCGCGGCGCCGCCGCCCAGCTCCACGAGCAGGTCGACCACCCGCTGCGCGGCGACGGCGGGCAGGCGCGGGTCCACGCCGCGCTCGAACCGCTTGGCAGCCTCGGACGGCAGCCGGTGCCGCCGGGCGGTGCGGGCCACCGTGATCGGGTCGAAGTGCGCGGCCTCGACCAGGACGTCGGTCGTGGTGGGGCTCACCTCGGACGACGCGCCGCCCATGACGCCGGCCAGCCCGAGCACCCGCGCGCCGCGCTCGCCCGCCGGCGAGTCGGTGATGAGCAGGTCCTCGGCGTCCAGCGCGCGGTCGACGTCGTCGAGCGTCGTCAGGCGCTCGCCGGGGACGGCACGGCGGACGACGATCGGCGCCGCGACCCGGTCCAGGTCGTAGGCGTGCAGCGGCTGGCCCAGGTCGAGCATCACGTAGTTCGTGACGTCGACGGCCAGGGAGATGGACCGCATCCCCGACCCCTCGAGGCGACGCTTCATCCACGGCGGGGTGGGCGCGGCGGGGTCGATGCCGCGCACGATGCGCGTGACGAACCGGTCGCAGCCGACCTGCCCGTGGATCGGCGCCGCGTCGTCGACCTCGACGCCGAACCCGTCGGCCGTGGGGGCGGGCGGGGTGGTGCCGAGGTTCTCGGGCAGCCCGCGGTCGGTGAACCGCGCGCCCGTGGAGTGGGCGTACTCGCGCGCCACGCCGCGGTAGCTGAACGCGTACCCGCGGTCCGGGGTCACGTTGATCTCGAGCACCTCGTCGCCGAGGCCGAGCAGGGCGATCGCGTCCTGGCCCGGCGTGAGGTCGGCGGCGTCGAAGCCTGCGCGCGTGAGCACGAGGATGCCGTCGTGGTCCTCGCCGATGCCGAGCTCGCGCACCGAGCAGATCATGCCGTCGGAGACGTGGCCGTACGTCTTGCGCGCCGCGATGGCGAAGCCGCCGGGCAGCACGGTGCCGGGCAGCGACACGACGACGTAGTCCCCCACGCCGAAGTTGTGCGCGCCGCAGATGATGCCGCGCGCGCCGCCGGCGGGGACGTCGGCGTCGTCGACGCCCTTGACGTGCGCCTCGTTGTGCTCGGGACCGACGTCGACGAGGCACCAGTTGACGGTCTTGCCGTTCTTCTGCGGCTCCGGGGTCTGCGCGAGCACGCGGCCCACGACGAGCGGGCCGGTGACGGCGGCGGGGTGGATCTCCTCCTCCTCCAGGCCGACCTTCACCAGGGCCGCCGCGAGCTGCTCCGCGGTGAGGTCCGCCGGCAGCTCGACGTGCTCGCCGAGCCAGTCAGTGACGATGCGGGGCATCAGATCTCCGTCCCGAACTGGGTGGAGAAGCGCACGTCGCCCTCCACGATGTCGTGCATGTCGGCGATCGAGTGGCGCAGCATCGCCGTGCGCTCGATGCCCATCCCGAACGCGAAGCCCTGGTACTCCTCGGGGTCGATCCCTGCCGCGCGCAGCACGTTCGGGTTGACCATGCCGCAGCCGCCCCACTCGATCCAGCCCGCGCCGCCCTTCTTCTGCGGGAACCACAGGTCCATCTCGGCGCTGGGCTCCGTGAACGGGAAGAAGCTCGGGCGCAGCCGCGTGCGCGCCTCGGGGCCGAACATGGCCCGCGCGAACGCGTCGAGCGTGCCGACGAGGTTCGCCATCGTCAGGCCCTTGTCGACCGCAAGGCCCTCGACCTGGTGGAAGACCGGGGTGTGGGTGGCGTCCAGCGCGTCGGTGCGGAACACCTTGCCGGGGCACGCGACGTACAGCGGCACGCCGCGCTCGAGCAGGGACCGCGACTGCACCGGCGACGTGTGCGTGCGCAGCACGAGGTTGGACGGCTTGTCCCCGTCGCCCGCGACGTAGAACGTGTCCTGCATCTGCCGGGCCGGGTGGTCCGGGTCGAAGTTCAGGGCGTCGAAGTTGAACCACTCCGCCTCGACCTCGGGGCCGTCGGCGATCTCCCAGCCGAGCCCGACGAAGAAGTCCGCGATGCGCTCCTGCACCAGCTCGATCGGGTGCCGCGCCCCGACGGCGCGACGGTCCGTCGGCAGCGTGACGTCGACGGTCTCCTCGACGAGGACGCGCTCGTCGCGCTCGGCCTCGAGCTCCGCCTGGCGCGCGGCGATCGCCTGGTTCACGCGGCCGCGGCGAGGCCCGACGTTCTTGCCGGCGGCGGCCTTCTCCGGCCCCGGCAGGGACCCGATGGCGCGGTTCGCGAGCGCGAGCGGGCTCTTGTCCCCGGTCTGCGCGGTGCGGACGGCCTTCAGCTCGTCCAGGTCGCGCGCGGCGGCGACCGCGGCGAGGGCCTCGTCGACGACGGCGTCGAGCGCCGCGACGTCCAACGGGTCGGGGCTCTGCCGTTCGACGCCGGGTTCTGGGGTGGGTGCGGGCGTGGACATGCGTGCCTTCCTGAGAGGGGCCCTGCGAGGGGTGTGGGCGGCGGGGTCAGTTTATGTGCCCGCCCGGGCCGGTCAGGTCGGCGTCCGCGGTGCCGCGCTCAGCGCGCGCGCGTCGCCGGGGCCGGGCCCGTGGCGGGCCCGGTAAATCGGCGGTCGCGGCGTGTCACGCCTCCCATGATGGCACGGGAGGCGTGACACGCCGGTCTCGTCACGTCTCAGGCGACCTCGTAGCCGCAGATCGCCTCGACCTTCGCCGCCGACGCGCTGGCGGGGTCGAACGCGTAGCCCAGCCACTCGCGCACGAGCCGGCGGGCGAGCTCCGGGCCGACGACCCGCTGCCCCAGGCAGAGCACCTGCGCGTCGTTGCTGAGCACGGAGCGCTCGACCGAGTACGAGTCGTGCGCCGTCACCGCGCGGACGCCGGGCACCTTGTTCGCCGCGATCGCGACGCCCAGGCCCGTGCCGCAGACCAGGAGCGCCCGGTCGGCCTCGCCGGCCGCGACGAGCCGGGCCGCCTCGACCGCGACGTGCGGGTACGCCGTGTGCCCGTCGGCACCCACGCCGACGTCCGTCACCGTCGCGACGCGGGGGTCGTCGGCGAGGTCCCCCGCGAGGAGGGACTTGAGGTCGAAGCCCGCGTCGTCGGACCCGACCACGAGGCGCAGCCCCGCGCCCGCCTCGGTCGCGCTGTCGTTCGTTGCTGTCATGCCGGTGTCTCCTTCTCCTGCCGCGCCGGTGCTGCGGGCGCCGCCAGGTGCTGGTCGGTCTGTTCAGTCGCGGGCGAGGACCTCGCCCACGCGGGTGACGACGAGCGCGAACGAGGTCGCGCCGGCGTCCGGGGTGCCGAGGGACTTCTCCGCGAGCGGCCGAGCCCGCCCGACGCGCGGACGCAGGTCCGCCGTGGCGCGGGCAGCCTCGGTCGCCGCGTCGGCAGCCGCCGCCCAGGCGTCCCTCGTCGGGGCGCCGGCCCCCGCCTGCTCACGGAACGACGCGGCGAACGGCAGCAGTGCGTCGAGCAGGGTCTTGTCCCCCGCCTGCGCGCGGCCGAGGTCCTGCACGGACTCGGCGAACGCGTCGATCGCGTCGGCGACCTTCGGGGGGTCGTACGCGTCCCCGTCGTCCCCGAGCGACCCGCCGAACGCCTCCAGCGCGGCGCCCCAGAGCACGCCGGAGGTGCCGCCGGCCTGCTCGGCCCACGCCCGCCCCGCGCGGCCGAGCAGCCAGGCGGCACCGGCCTCGGGCGGCGCCTGCTCGGCGCTGCGCAGGGCCGCGGTGGCGCCCTTGAGCATGCCTCGGCCGTGGTCGCCGTCGCCGGCGACCGCGTCGATGCGGCCGAGCTCCTCCTCGTGCTCGGCGACGACCGCGTGCAGGGCGCGCAGCCCGTCGCGGACGGCGCCCGCGAGCGCCCGGGAGGCGTCGCTCGCCGGCGGCACGGCCTCGTCCTGGGCCACGCCCTCGGCGGCACCCCCGCGCCCCGAGGCGTCGAGCCGCTCGAGGGGCGCACGCTGCTTGCGGTACGCCGGGGTGTAGGCGTCGGCCGTCCAGCACCGCTCCAGCTCGTCGTCCAGCCACTGGAGGGTGAGGGACACGCCGCCCATGTCGAGGCTCGTGACGAGCTCGCCGACCTCCGGCTCCACCAGGGTGAAGCCCCGCTCGCGCAGCAGCCGGGCCACGTGCCGCCACAGGAGGAAGAGCTCCTCGTACTTCGTGGTGCCGAGGCCGTTGAGCACCGGCGCGAGGCGCGTCGACGACGAGTCCGGCGCCGCGGCGAGGAGGCGCTCCACGAGGAGGCCGGCGAGCTTCTCCGCCGGCAGCAGGGGGACGTCCTCGATGCCCGGCTCGCCGTGGATGCCGAGGCCGAGCCCCAGGTGCCCGGCGGGCACCTGGAAGAGGGGGGCTTCGGCGCCCGGCATCGTGCAGCCGGAGAACGCCACGCCGAGCGTGCGGGTCGCGGCGTTCGACGCGCGGCCGACCCGCTCCACCTCGTCGAGGTCGAGGCCCGCCGCGGCCGCGGCGCCCATCGCCTTGAAGACGGAGAAGTCGCCCGCGATGCCGCGGCGCTGCTCGGGGTCCTCGGCGGACGCGACGTCGTCGGTCACGACGACGACCCGCGCGTCGATGCCCTCCTTGCGCAGCCGCTCGGCGGCGATGCCGAAGTTCATGATGTCGCCGGCGTAGTTGCCGAAGCTGAGCACCACCCCGCGCCCCTGGTCGGCCGCCTTCGCGACGGAGTACGCCTGGGCCGCGGACGGCGAGGTGAAGATGTTGCCGACCACGGCGCCGTGCGCCAGGCCGGACCCCACCGTGCCGCAGAAGGCCGGGTAGTGGCCCGAGCCGCCGCCGATCACGACGGCGACCTGCGGCTCGCCGTCCGGCAGCGTCACGACGCCGCCGGGCACGCCGCGCAACCGGTCGGCGTAGAGGTCGAGGAATCCGGCGAGCTGGTCGTCGGCGAACTCCTCCGGGTCGTCGAAGATCCTCGTCATGGGAGCGTCCTTCGTTCGTGGGTCGTACGGGGAGGTACCAGGCGACGACGGCGCGGTCGTCAGCGGGCCGCCACGGCGGCCGCGCGGGGTGCGGGGGCGTGCCCCGGCTGGTCGACGGTGAGCCGGCCGACCATGACGAAGGCCGCGGCGTAGAGGGCCACGAACATCCAGACGATGCCCTGGCCGCCGAACCCGACGGCGAAGCCCAGCGCCACGACGGCCGAGCCCAGGAAGGCGGCGCCGCCCGCGGCGGTCGTGTACATGGCCATCGCGGCGCCCTTCCGCTCGGGGGCGAGCGCAGGCATGATCGCGCCCATCGGGACGAACCCGGCGAGCAGGCAGCCGAAGACGCACCCGGCGGCGGTCGCGACCCAGAAGCCCCAGTCGGAGCCGTAGGGCACGAGCTGCGGCACGTACCACCAGGCGAGCAGGCCGAGCGACGACCCGAACACGCCGAACCACTTCACCGTGCGCTGCCAGCCGATGCGGTCGCCGATCCACCCGAAGAGGGCGTTGACGAGGATGTTGGTCGCGTACACGAGCACGGTCATCGTCAGCCACCGGGCCTGGCCCCAGCCGCGCTCGTCGGCGATCACGGCGGGAAGCACGATGAACATGCCGTACTGGGGCGCGGTGTTGATGAGACGCACCAGGAAGCCCATGAGCACCTTGGGGCTGCGCACCGTCAGCGACAGGCCGGACAGCATGACCGTCGAGGCCGAGTCGCCGGCGGGCGCGATCCGGCGCGACCCGCGCGGGTCGCGCACGCCGAACCACGCGACGAGGAAGCCGAGCGTCACCGGGAGCAGCGACACCCACATCGCACCGGCCTCGCCGGCGAACCCGCCGCCGAACGTCGGGATGGCGCCGATGGCGAAGAGCGAGCCGAGGGTGGGCAGCCCGCCGGTGAACGCGACGTAGAACCAGCCGACGGCGGAGCCGTTGCGCTCGGGGCGCGTGGCGACGTTCACCCAGACCAGGAAGCCGAACGCGAACAGCGGGTAGCCGAAGCCCCGGATCGCGTAGGTCAGCGCGACCGCCCAGAAGCTGCCGCTGTCCAGGGCGACGAGGAACAGGGCCTGGAAGACGACCCAGACGCCGAACCCGAGCAGCATCACCTTGCGCGGCCCGAGGAGGTCCGCGAGTGCCCCGGACAGATAGCTGCCCACGAGCACGGTGAGGCTGTACGCCGTGATGATCGTGGCGACGGTCGCCTCGGGGCTGCCGAGCGCCTCGACGAGGTGCGGGGTGATGAAGTTGGAGTCGACGCCGACCCCGGTCATGAACAGCAGGACGCCCAGATAGCCCCACGCGACGGAGCGGGGGATGCCCATCCGCTCCAGCCGGGACTCGGTGGCCGGCGACGGCGCGTCGTCGCGCGTCGTGGTCTCAGACATGGTTCTCCTTCGAACGGTCGGATCCGTGGCGGTGGGGCGAGGTCAGGACAGCGACGGGACGATCGACACCTTGACCGAGCCGCCCGCCGAGTCGCCGACCAGGTCGAGGGCGTCCTGGAAGCGCTCGAGCGGGAACTGGTGCGTGCACACCTCCTCGAGCGGGAGGGTGCCGGACTCGATGAGCTTGATGGCGGGGCGCCAGCAGTGCGGACCGAGGTGTGCGCCCAGCACGTCGAGCTCCTTGTCGTCCGAGAGGATCGACCAGTCCACGGTCACGTCGTCCTTGAAGACCGAGTACTCGACGAAGGTGCCGAGCTTGCGCAGCAGGTCGAGGCCCTGCGCGACGGCGGACGGGTGGCCGGTGGCCTCGATGTAGACGTCGGCCCCGTAGCCGCCGGTGAGCTCCTTGACCCGCGCGACGGCGTCCTCGGTCGTGATGTTGATCGTCACGTCGGCGCCGACCTTGCTCGCCAGCTCGAGCTTGGCATCGCTCATGTCGAGCGCGACGACGAGGTACGGGTTCTTCTGGCGGGCGCCGGCGATGGCGCCGAGGCCGATCGGGCCCGCGCCGGCCACCACGACGACGTCGTCCAGCTGGATCCCGCCGCGCTCGACGGCGTGCATCGAGCAGGACAGCGGCTCGGCGAACGCGGCGTGCTGCGGCGCGATCGAGGGGTCGACCTGGTGCGTCAGGGCCCGCTCCGGCACCAGCACGTACTCGGCCATGGCCCCGTTGAAGCCCTTGAAGCCGAACATGTCGTGCGGGCCGCACATCCAGTACGCGCCGCGCAGGCAGTACCGGCACTCCCAGCAGGGCACGATCTGCTCGCAGGCGAGCCGGTCGCCGAGCGCGGCCTCGCGCTTGTCGAGCGCGCCCTGGTCGCCGGCCGCGACGACGGTGCCGGCGAACTCGTGGCCGGGCGTCACGCCCTTCTGCGCCCAGGCCGGGCGGTGCTCGTCGCCCCAGAACTTCGCGGCGCCGTGGTAGCACTTCAGGTCGCTGGCGCAGACGCCGACGGCGTCGACGCGCAGCAGGAGCTCCCCCGGCCCGGGGACGGGCACGGGGAGGGTCTCGAGTCGGTAGTCCTCGGGACCGTGGACGACCACGGCGCGCATGGTCTCGGGAAGGGTGGTCTCGGCGTTCGTGACGAGGGGCACGGGTCTGGCCTCCGTTGGCTCTGGGTTCCGGACGCGGCCACCGTAGCCACTTCATGAACATTTGTCACGCACACTTGTTCAGGAGAGGAGCGCCGGGCGCGCGGAAGGGGAAGAATCACCGTCGTCCGACGACGTCCCGAGACCCTGGGAGCACCGTGAGCGAGCGCGACGACGCGAGGCCTGACCGGACGGACCACCTGAGCGAGCACCGGAGCGAGCACGAGGTGACCGCCGCCGACCTGGCGTACCAGGCGGCGCGGATGTACTACGTCGACAACGAGACGCAGGCCGCCATCGCGGAGCGCCTGGACGTCTCGCGCCCCACCGTCAGCCGGCTCGTGACCGAGGCGCGCCGGCTCGGCCTGGTGCGCATCGAGGTCGTGGACCCCCGCTCCGACGAGCGCGGCGTGCTCGCCGCGCGCCTCCGCGAGGCCCTCGGCCTGGACGGCGCCCGCGTCGTGCCGCCCGTCCATCCCAGCCGGCTCGGCCCCGACCTCGCCCCCGCCGTCGGCGCGGAGATCGAGGACATGGGTCTGGAGCCCGGCGACGTGCTGCTGCTCTCGTCCGGGCGGACCGTCTACGAGGTCGTGCGCGAGCCGCTGCCCAAGATGACCGGCGTGCAGGTCGTCCCGACCGTCGGCGGCCTCAGCGAGCCCGTCGCCTGGTACCAGACCAACGAGATCGCCCGCCTTGCCGCCGAGAGCACGGGCGCCTTCCCGGCGTTCCTGTTCACCGAGGTGCTGCCCACGGTCCCGATGCGCCGCTCGCTCGACGAGGACCCGACCTTCCGGCACGTGATCGGCCTCTGGCGGTCCGCCCGCGCCGCCGTGGTCGGCATCGGCGCGCCGACCGCCACCCGGAACTCGATCTCCCGCTCGATCCCTGCGGACGCGTCGACGTTCCGCGACGCCATCGGGGACGTGTGCATGAACTTCTTCGACGCCGCCGGCGCCGCGATCGAGTTCCCCGGCAGCGACCGGATGGTGCGCACCCCCCGCGAGCTGCTCCAGGGGCTCGACCGGTGCGTCGGCGTCGCCGTGGGCGTCGAGAAGGTGCCCAGCATCGTCGGCGCCGTGCGGGCCGGACTCGTGCGCTCCCTCGTGACCGACGCGCCGACGGCGCGCGCCCTGCTCGAGGCGCTCGACCGGCCGGCGGCGCGCCGCCCATGACCGGGGCCGTCCTCGGCGTCGACATCGGGACCTCGAGCGCGAAGGCGGTGCTCGTCGACCTCGACGGTCGTGTGCAGGCGCGCGCCACGATCGAGCACGAGCCCGACCGCCCTCGTCCCGGGCACGTCGAGATGGACCCGGAGGTCTGGTGGGACGAGCTCGCGGAGCTCACGGCGCGGCTGCGCCGCCAGTGCGACGTCCCCGTCGTCGCGGTGGGCACCAGCGGCGTCGGCCCCTGCGCCGTCCTCACGGACGCGGCGGGCACGCCCCTGCGCCCCGCCATCCTCTACGGCGTCGACACGCGCGCGTCCGCGCAGATCGACCGGCTGGAGGCAGAGCTCGGGGCCGAGGCCGTCGAGCGGGCCACCGGCTCCCGGCTCTCCAGCCAGGCCGTGGGGCCCAAGCTCGCGTGGGTCGCCGAGCACGAGCCGGAGGTCTGGGCCCGCGCCCGCCGCCTGTTCATGCCGTCGTCCTGGCTCGTCTGGAGGCTCACGGGCGCCTACCGCCTCGACCACACGTCGGCCAGCCAGGCCGCGCCGCTCTACGACCTGCGCGCCGGCACCTGGCACGAGCGCTGGGCCGACCGGCTGCGCGGCCAGGTCACCCTGCCCGCGCTCGGGCTGCCCGGTGACGTGGCCGGGAAGGTCACGGCCGACGCCGCGCGGCGGACCGGCCTGCCCGAGGGCACCCCCGTCGTGCTCGGGACGATCGACGCCTGGGCGGAGGCGGCCAGCGTCCCCACGGCCCCGGACGACGTCGCCCTCATGTACGGCAGCACGCTCTTCATGATCGCGTCGGGCCACCGCCTGCTGCACCACCGCGACCTCTGGTCGGCGGTCGGTGTCCGGCCCGGGACGTACGACCTCACGGCCGGCACCGCCACCAGCGGGGCGGTCACCGGCTGGCTGCGCGGGCTGTTCGGCGGCCCCGGGTTCGGCGAGCTGGTCGCGGAGGCCGAGCGCTCCCCGGCGGGCAGCCGCGGCCTCCTCATGCTCCCGTACTTCGCCGGCGAGCGGACCCCGCTGCACGACCCGGACGCCCGCGGCGTCATCGCCGGGCTCACGCTCGAGCACTCCCGGGGGGACGTGTACCGCGCGGCGCTCGAGGCGACCGCCTTCGGCGTCCGCCAGAACCTCGAGCTCCTGCGCGGCGCCGGAGCGCCGGCGCTGCGCGGGGTGGCCGTCGGAGGGGGGTCGCAGGGCGCCCTGTGGCCGCAGATCGTCTCCGACGTCACCGGGCTCCCCCAGGTCCTCGCCGACGGGTCGTCGGGCGCGTGCCTCGGCGCGGCCTACCTCGCCGCGTCCGCCGTGGCGGAGGTCGACATCGCGCGGTGGAACCCCCTGACGACCCGGATCGAGCCGGACCCTGCCCGGGCGGCGCGCTACGACAGCCTCTACGACGGCTACCGGGAGCTGTACCGCACGACGCGGGACACCGTGCACCGCCTGGCGGACGTCCAGCACGCCTCGCCCGGCGCGGCCGACGCGCCCTAGGCGGCGCCGGCCAGCGGGACCTCGGCGACGGCCTCGTGCAGCGGCCCGCCCGACCGCCCCTCCCCGAGCCGGGACGCGACGACGTGCACGGCGTCCACCCGCCACCACGGCCCCCGGTACACGGCGAGCGCCCGCGCCCACGGCACCAGCGGCGACGCGTCGGCCTCCCGCCCGCGCGGCCCCCGCGTGCCTCCGCGTGCGGAGTCCACCCGCCGCCGGCCCGCCGCGGCAGGAACGGTCGCACGAGCGGTCGCCCGCGCGACCGTGAGGTGCGGCCGTCCCGACGTGCGGTCCGCGGCGGGCAGGCCCGACGCGCCGACGGCGGCGTCCTGCACGAGCTCACCGGCGCGCCGCAGGTCGTCGACCGACCCGGCCACACCCACCCAGAGCGTGCGGCCGCCGAAGGTGCCGCCGCCGCTCAGGGCCAGCTCGAACGGCGGCACGTCGGCCAGCGCGTCGCCCAATGCGTCCACGTAGTCCGGCACGGCCCCGTCCGGCACCTCGCCGTGGAAGACCAGCGTGACGTGACGCTGCTCGGGCGGCACCCAGCGCAGCCCGCGGCCCGGGTCCGCGACGGACGCGCCGCCCACGCCGGCGAGGGCGAGCTCCAGGTGGGCGAGGGCCTCGGCGGACGGGTACACGGCCGTGAACAGGCGCATGGCGCGATGCTAGGCCCCGCGGCAGGCTGGGGGCATGCCCACGACCCGCCGCGCGCTCGCCGGCACGACCCTTGCCGTCGCCGGCGTCGGCGCCGCGCTCCTGACCCGGCGCATGACCCAGACCTGGGGCACGGCCGCCCTGGAGGCCGACCAGCCGCTGCCCGGGGACGACCTCGTGCCGTCGGCCGACGTGGTCGCGACCCGCGCGGTCGGCGTCCGTACGCCCGCCTCCGCCGTGTGGCCCTGGCTGCTGCAGCTCGGCTACGGCCGCGGCGGGTTCTACTCCTACGACCGGATCGAGCGCCTGATGGGCCTGGACATCCGCTCCGCGGACCGCGTGGTGCCCGAGTGGCAGCGCCTCGGCCCGGGCGACCGGGTGCACCTCGCCGAGGGCTTCGGGCTCCGCGTGGCCGCGCTGGAGCCGCGGCGCCACCTGGTCCTGCTGGGCGACGAGGGCGGTCCCGACGGCGCGCCGCCCTTCGACTTCTCGTGGGCGTTCGTGCTGCGCCCGTGGCCCGGACGGTCCGCCGGGACGCGGCTGCTCGTGCGGGAGCGGTACCGGTCGCACGGCGTCGCGGGGCGGCTCGTCGTCGAGGCCACGCAGGTGGCGAGCTGGGTGATGTCGGCCGCGATGCTGCGCGGCATCCGGGACCGCGCCGAGGGGCGAGCGGATCGGTGGGGCTCAGGCGCGTCGCCCGTTCGGTGACTCGCTGTGATGGCCCGCGACGCGTTCGAGACCACCTTCGACGGCCGACCGAGAAGCGGACGGACCCGCCACGGCTTCTCGGGCGCACGTCAGGGGTTCAGCAGCCGGCGCGTGTGGTCGTCGGCAGGCAGGAACGTCTCGAGGTGCAGACCGTCGAGGGTGACGTCGGAGGCGCTCTCGATCTGGCTGGCCACGCTGAACATCCGGAGCACCTCACCACCCGCTTCGATCTCTAGCGGGACGACAGGGTCGGCCGATGGTCGGGTGGGGGGCTCACCGTCGCAGGGGTAGTCGACGACGTCCTCCCGGAGCGCGACCAGGTCGTGGTCGCCGCCGGTGCGGGCGATGCGCTGCTGGAGCTGGTGAAGCAGGTGCTCTCGCCAGGTGGGCAGGTTGCGGATGCGCGGTGCGAGTCCTCGCGGGTGCAGGCAGAGCCGGATCACGTTGAGCGGAGGCTCGAGCAGCCTCGGGTCGCAGCCGGCGACCAGCGCGTCGACGGGCCGGTTGGCGTCGACCACGTCCCAATGGTCGTCGAGGAGCAACGCCGGGTACGGCGCGTGGGCGTCCAACAAGGTGCGCAACCCGGCCATCACCGGCGCGAGCGCCTCGTCGTCGGTGGCACGGTGCGCGTAACGGGGAGCGAAGCCCCCCGCGAGCAGGAGGCGGTTCTGCTCGCCCAGGGGTACCCGCATCACCTCGGCCAGCCGGAGGATCATCTCCGGGGTCGGCCGGGATCTTCCGGTCTCGACGAAGCTCACGTGCCGGGTGCTCACCTCCGCCTGGGTGGCGAGCGCGAGTTGGCTCAAGGACCGCAGCTCACGCCAACGGCGCAGTTCGTTGCCGACCGATGGAGCCATCACCGTCGAGGTCATGGGAGGAGCGTAGGCAGCACCTGTCGAAGGCGACCATGACCTCAGAGGTCATCGACCGGACGGTCGACGAGCGGCGAGTCTTCGGGTGCAACGTCATTCGAGAAGGGAAGACGCCATGAACGAGATCGTGACCCGCTACCTCGACACCTGGAACGCCACCGACACGTCGGCCCGCGCCGAGCTCCTCACCAGCCACTGGGCCGAGGACTGCGCCTACGTCGACCCGCTCGCCGAGGCGCAGGGCCGCGAAGCGGTCGAGACGACCATTCAGGCTGTCCAGGCTCAGTTCCCCGGCTTCGTCTTCACCGCCGTGGGCGACATCGACGCCCACCATCAGCAGGTCCGCTTCCAGTGGGGCCTCGGACCGGCCGGCGAGGAGCCGGTCGTGATCGGCTTCGACGTCCTCGTGGTCGACGCGGACCAGCGCATCCGCGACGTTCGCGGCTTCCTCGACAGGGTTCCTGCCTGATGCCTCGCTCGACCGACGCCCACGACGTCAAACGAACCCTGTGACCGGAGGCCGCCGCGTCAAGAACCGCGTCAAGAACCTGGCGCGGCGGCCTCCGGCAGCGTCCGCAGCACGAGGTCGAGGACCGGACACGCGGTACCGGGAAGACGTCACCTGGCCGGTCTGCCGCGCGCCTCGACGCGCGTCGAGGAGACGCGCCCTAGCGCTGGGCGCGCCCGCTGGCGTACAGGCAGACGGTCGCGGCGGTCGCGAGGTTGAGCGACTCGGCCTGGCCGCGGATCGGCACGCGCACGACCGCGTCGGCGAGGGCACGGTCGGCCTCGGGCAGACCCCAGGCCTCGTTGCCGAAGACCCATGCCGTCGAGCCGGAGAGGTCGGGCTGGTCGGGCTCTCGCGAGGCCGCGCCCGCGACGTCGAGCAGGTCGTCCAGGTCGTGGGTCCCCGCGCCGTCGGCGGCGAGGACGACACAGCCGGCGGACCGGAGGACGGCGACGGCCTCGGCCAGCGACGCCCCGGTGACGACCGGGAGGTGGAAGAGCGAGCCGGCCGTGGACCGCACCACCTTCGGGTTGTGCGGGTCGACGCTGTGGCCCGCGAGGACCACCAGGTCGGCGCCGGCGGCGTCGGACGCGCGGATCACCGTGCCTGCGTTCCCCGGGTCGCGCACGGCGGCCAGCACGGCGACGAGCAGCGGGCGCCCCTCGGCGGCCCGCGCCGCGGCCAACGACTCCACCGCCTCGTCGAGTCCGTACGACCGTGCCCGCACGACCGCCAGGACGCCCTGGGCGTCGGGGCTCATCGCCTCCAGCACCTCGGGCGTCCCGACGTGCAGGTGCAGCCCGGCGTCGAGGGCGTCGCGCAGGATCTCGTCGTAGCGCTCGGCCGCGGCGGGCGTCAGATAGACGTCCCGGACGTCGTGGGCCGCGTGGCGGACCGCCTCGCGCACGCCCTGAGGGCCCTCGACGAGGAACTGCGCGTGCCGGGAACGCGCAGGACGCCCGGACAGCGCCCTGACCTGCTTGACCCGGTCCGCCCGCGGGTTCGCGAGCGTCACGTCGGGGATGCCTGAGATCATGCGCGGCATCGACAGGTCGGGGGTGTCCGGGCGTCCGGGTGCTGAGCGGTGGCTCAGGCGGCCTTCGGCGCGTTGACGTCGGCCGGCAGCGCGTCCTTGGCGACCTGGACGAGCGCGTTGAACGCCGCCACGTCGTTGACCGCGAGCTCGGCGAGCATGCGACGGTCGACCTCGACCTCAGCGGCCTTGAGGCCCTGGATGAGGCGGTTGTAGGTCAGCCCCTGCGCGCGGGACGCAGCGTTGATGCGCTGGATCCACAGCTTGCGGAAGTCGCCCTTCTTCGCCTTGCGGTCGCGGTACGAGTAGACGAGGGAGTGGGTGACCTGCTCCTTCGCCTTCCGGTACAGGCGCGAACGCTGGCCGCGGTAGCCGCTGGCGCGCTCGAGGGTCGTACGGCGCTTCTTGTGGGCGTTGACCGCCCGCTTCACGCGTGCCACGTGATGCTCCTTGCAGTGTCGGGTCGGAAGTGGACCCGGCGGCCGTGCTCCTCGGTGTCACCGGGAGCGGGTGGCCGCCGAGGGCTCACTTGCCGAGCAGCTTCTTGATGGTCTTGACGTCGGCGGCCGAGACCACCTGGTCCTGGGCCAGACGACGCGTGCGGCGGCTGGACTTGTGCTCGAGGTAGTGGCGAGCGTTCGTCTGCTCACGCATGATCTTGCCGCTGCCGGTGACCCGGAAACGCTTCTTGGCGCCGGAGTGCGTCTTGTTCTTCGGCATGACTGCCGTCTCTCCTCGTGTCGGTCACCCGCCGGCCGGCGGGGACGTGGTGCGGACCGGGGCCGGCGAGCGGCCCGGTGCCAGATGGTCGTGTGTGTTCGGCCTCAGCGCCCTGCGCGGGGGCTCGGCTTCGGCGGCCGCGGCGCGGCCGGCCGAGGGGTGCTCGGCTTCGGCGTCGCGGGCTTCGGCGTCGCGGCGGCCGGCTTCGGCGCAGCGGCCGGCTTCGGCGCAGCGGCCGGCTTGGCCGGAGCGGCGGCCGGCTTGGCCAGAGCAGCGGCCTTCGCCGGAGCAGCGGCGGGCTTCTCCTCGGCGACCGGTGCAGGGGTCGGCTGCACGGCCTCGGGGGCCGGCGCCTCCTGCACCTCGACCTCGGGCTGCGTCGGCTCGGGCTCCGTCGGCTCGGGCTCCGGCGTCGGCTGCGAGGGCGCAGCCTGGGCGCGGGCCTCGGCCTTGACCTCGGACTTGGTCTTGCGCTGCGCGTTGATCTCGCTGGACCGCTTGCGCTGCTCGACCTTGGCGTCGGCCTTCTTCTTCACCGGACCGAGCACCATGGTCATGTTGCGGCCGTCCTGCTTCGGCATCGACTCGACGAAGCCGAGGTCCGACACCTCCTCCGCGAGGCGCTGCAGCAGGCGCACGCCCATCTCGGGGCGGGACTGCTCACGACCACGGAACATGATCATGACCTTGACCTTGTCGCCGGCCTCCAGGAAGCGCACGACGTGGCCCTTCTTGGTGCCGTAGTCGTGCGGGTCGATCTTCAGGCGGAACCGGATCTCCTTGAGGACCGTGTTCGCCTGGTTGCGCCGCGCCTCGCGCGCCTTCATGTCCGACTCGTACTTGAACTTGCCGTAGTCCATGAGCTTGGCGACGGGCGGACGGGCGTCCGGGGCCACCTCGACGAGGTCGAGGTCGGCGTCCTGGGCAAGCTTCAGGGCGACTCCCGTGGCGACCACGCCGACCTGCTCCCCGCCCGGGCCGATGAGTCGGACCTCGGGGACGCGGATCCGATCGTTGATGCGAGGCTCGCTGATGGTGATGCTCCTAGGAACTCGTCGGTAGACCGCCAGGGACGGGAAAGGCCCCCGACCTGAGCACAGGTGGAGGCCATCTACCGACGCCGGGGCGCGAACGCTCCGACGACCGAGGCGGACGCCCACGAGGGACGTCCGACCGGGACCCGGCTCCTGTCGGCGCCGGGGGCGCTCGGTCGGTGCTCGGGTGGGATGAGATCCACTTGATGCACCTGAGCCCTGCAGACGCTCCGCGGAGCGGCGTACGGACGGACCCAGGTCGGTCAGCTGTCAAGGCTAGCACGGGATCGCCGCCCGTCCGGCCGGTGTGGCGAGCGTCTCGGCCGACCCTGCCACGACCTTTACTGGAATCGTTCCAGAAAGTGTGGCAGGGTCACGGCCATGACCACGGCGAGGACGGACGAGACGTTGCTGAGGGAGCGGGGCCTGCGCGTCACCGGTTCCCGGCTCGCCGTCCTGCGCGCGCTCTCCGAGCACCCGCACGCCACCGCGGACGACGTCGTGCGCGCGGTGCGGGCCGACCTCGGCTCGGTGTCCGTGCAGGCCGTCTACGACTGCCTGCACGCGCTCACCTCGTCCGGCCTCCTGCGCCGGATGGAGCCGGCCGGGCACCCCGCGCGCTACGAGCGCCGCACCGGCGACAACCACCACCACGTGGTGTGCCGCTCGTGCGGCGCCGTCGCCGACGTCGACTGCACCGTGGGTCACGCACCCTGCCTGACGCCCAGCGCGTCCCACGGGTTCGCCGTCGACCTCGCCGAGGTCACCTTCTGGGGCCTGTGCCCCGACTGTGCCGGACGCTCCGCCGCCGACCCCGTCCCGGCGGCCGGCCACGGCACGACCTTCTGAACCGGAACCCCCCTGAGAAAGGACGTCATCTCATGACGACGCCGTTCACGACGACGCAGACCGGCACCCCGGTCGCGAGCGACGCGCACTCGCTGACCGTGGGCGCGGACGGGCCCACCGTCCTGCACGACCGCTACCTGGTCGAGAAGCTCGCCTCCTTCAACCGGGAGCGCGTGCCCGAGCGCAACCCGCACGCCAAGGGCGGTGGCGCCTTCGGCGAGCTCGTGATCACCGAGGACGTGTCGCAGTACACCCGCGCCGCGGTCTTCCAGAAGGGCGCGACGAGCGAGACGCTGCTGCGCTTCTCCTCCGTCGCGGGCGAGCAGGGCTCCCCCGACACCTGGCGCGACGTGCGTGGCTTCTCCCTGCGCTTCTACACCACCGAGGGCAACCTCGACATCGTCGGGAACAACACCCCCACGTTCTTCCTGCGCGACGCGATGAAGTTCCCGGACTTCATCCACTCGCAGAAGCGCCTCGGCGCCTCGGGCCTGCGCGACGCCGACATGCAGTGGGACTTCTGGACCCTCTCCCCCGAGTCGGCCCACCAGGTCACCTACGTCATGGGCGACCGCGGCCTGTCGAAGTCGTGGCGGCACCTCAACGGCTACGGCTCGCACACCTACCAGTGGGTCAACGCCGAGGGCGAGCGCTTCTGGGTGCAGTACCACTTCCTGTCGAACCAGGGCGTGGAGCACATGTCGGCGGAGGACGCCGAGCGCATCGCCGGCGAGGACGCCGACTACTACCGCCGCGACCTGTACGAGGCCATCGACCGCGGCGAGTTCCCCTCGTGGGACGTCTACGTGCAGGTCATGCCGTACGAGGACGCGAAGACGTACCGCTTCAACCCGTTCGACATGACGAAGACCTGGTCGAAGAAGGACTACCCGCGCATCAAGGTCGGGACGTTCACGCTGAACCGGAACCCGCAGAACTTCTTCGCCGAGATCGAGCAGGCCGCGTTCTCGCCGGGCAACCAGGTGCCGGGCACCGGCATCTCGCCGGACAAGATGCTCATGGCCCGCGTGTTCTCCTACCCGGACGCCCAGCGCCACCGCATCGGCACGAACTTCAACCAGCTGCCGGTCAACCAGCCGCACGCCGCCCCGGTCGCGAACTACATGCACCAGGGCAACATGCAGTACCACTTCAACGGCGCCGAGCACCGCGTGTACACGCCGAACTCGTTCGGCGAGGCCGGCGGCCCCGTGGCCGACCCGCTGCTCGGCGTCGAGGCGGCGTGGGAGTCGGACGGCGCGCTGCTGCGCTCCGCGCAGACCCTGCACGCCGAGGACGACGACTTCGGCCAGGCCGGCACCCTGTACCGCGAGGTCTTCGACGACGGCGCCAAGGCGCGGTTCCTCGAGACCCTCACCGGCCAGGGCCTCGCCATCACGATCGACGAGATCCGCGAGCGGTTCTTCCAGTACTGGACGAACGTCGACGCCGAGCTCGGCGCCAAGCTCCGCGCCGAGGTGTCGGCCGGGCACGTGCCGTCGCCGGCCGCCGCCGGCTCGGGCCCGGACGTCGAGCCCGTCGGCATCTGACGCGACAGGCACGGCGACGCGCGTCCGCCGTCGCCGCTCACCGAGGCCGGGTCCCCGCGGGGGCCCGGCCTCGGCCGTCCCCCGCGGGCCGTCACGGTCCCGCCCGATGCGAAGATGGACCCCATGAGCACCTCGCCCGACGCCATCTCCACCGACTCCGCGACCGCGACCCCCGCGACCCCCTCCACCGCCGACGCCGCGGCCGACGACGCCACCCGTGACATCGCCGACGTCGCCGCGGTCGAGGTCATCACCGCCGCGGCCGTGCACCTCATGAGCGCCGCCGCCGTGAAGTGCGGCCTCGCGGAGGACGCCGACGCCCAGGGGCACCTGGACCTCGACGAGGCGCGGAAGCTGATCACGGCGCTCGCCGCGCTCGTCGTGACGAGCGCCCCCGACATCGGCAACCAGCACGCCCGCTCGCTGCGCGACGGCCTGCGGTCCCTGCAGCTCGCGTTCCGCGAGGCGTCGGTCGTGCCGGACGCGCCCGGCGAGGGCCCCGGCGAGAAGTTCACGGGCTCCGTCGTCTGAGATGTCCGCCCCGTCCGCCTGGCCGCCGCCCCCGGACCGCTCGCCACCCCCTGCGGGGAGCGGCGCACCCGTCCGTCGCCGCGACCGCCGCCCGGTCGTGGCGGTCCTGGCCGTGCTGCTCGCCGGGGCGCTCGGCATCGGCGCGTACCTGTGGGTGACCACCACGCGCTGGCAGGCGCACAGCGCGGCATGGGAGGACGAGGCGCGGGGGTACGCCGACCGGGTGGCGTCCCTCGACGCCGAGCTCGACGCCACCGACGCCGAGCTGGTCGCGGCCCGCGAGCAGCTCGCGACCGCCACGGCCCGCATCACCGACCTCGCCAACGAGAAGGCCCAGCTCGGGGACGAGAACGTCGCCTCGCAGCAGTACCTCGACTACCAGCGGCGCGTGAGCGAGGCGGCGGGCGTCGTGACCACGGCGCTCGGCGACTGCGTCGACGCCCAGTCGCAGCTCATCACGTACCTCGAGGACCGCGGCTCCTACGACGCGAAGGACCTCGACCGGTTCGCCTCCGACGTCGAGACGCTGTGCCGGCAGGCCTCCGAGGCGAACGACCAGCTCGAGCAGGAGCTCGAGCAGTGACCCGACCAAGTACCCGACCAGGTACCCGGCCAGACCGCTCGCGCGGCCTGCGCCCGGCGCCGGCCCTCCTCCTCGCCGCGACGCTCGCCGGCTGCGGGGTGCTCCCCGCGCTCCCGCCCGCGGTCCCGGACGACGTCGTCCCGACGCGCGTCGCGCCGTCCGCCCCGGCGTCGCTCTCCCCCGACGACGCGGAGGGCCTGTCCCCCGACGGCTTCGACGCCGTGCAGCGCATGGCCGTGCGGATCCGGAACGTCGGCTGCGACGGCCTGTCGACCGGGTCCGGCTTCGCCGTCGACGCGCACACCCTCGTCACCAACCGCCACGTCGTGGCGGACTCGGAGTCCCTGGAGGTCAGCACCTACGACGGGCGCGACCTGGAGGTCTCCGCCGCGGGCAGCGCATCCCTGGCCGACCTCGCCCTCGTGCGCACCGCGGACCCGCTGCCCAGCTACCCGACGCTCGCGGAGGCCGACCCGCGGCCCGGCGACGCCGTCACCGTGGTCGGCTATCCCGAGGGCGGCGAGCTGACGATCACCGCCGGCGAGGTCATCGGGCCGACGACCGACCCGCTGCACGAGAACCTGGGCGAGGTGCTGCTCACCGACGCCCCCGTCGAACCGGGCTCGTCGGGGTCGGCCGCCCTCGACACGCGGGGACGGGTGATCGGCGTCGTGTACGCGAAGACCTCCGACGGCCGCTCGCTGCTGGTGCCGCTCTCCACCCTGGAACGGCTGCTCGACGACGCCGACGGCTTCCGGGCGCTGCCGCCGTGCGCACAGCCGTCCGGCAGCCCGTCCGCGACGCCCACCGGCTAGGAGGCCCGGCGACGCCGGGTCGGCACGCCGGGTCAGCGCGCCGCGCCCACCCGCAGCTCGAGCGAGTCCACGCGGCCGGAGATCACCGTCGAGGCGCCGAGACGGGCGTTCACCTGCGCGAGCACGCGGTCCAGCCCCGGCCGGTCCAGCCCCGGGTCCAGGGCCAGGACGACGGCGACCTCCGCGCGGCGTCCGCGCTCGGCGTGCGCGCGCACCACGTGCTGCACCGGCGCCGCGGCGTCCGCGACCGCGGCGGCGACCTCCGGGTCCACCTCGAGGGCGCCGTCCGGGCCCGCGGGGACCAGCGCCGGGCGCCACTCCTCGCCCTGGGCGAGCGCCCAGACCGCAGGCCGGGGCACGAGGGCGGTGGCCGGCCCGGCCGGGTCCACGACCAGCAGCGACCAGTCCTCGCTCACCGCCGAGAGGGCCGCGCGGGCCGCCTCGACCGGGACGGGACGGGCGTCGGGCCGCCAGGCCGTCATCGCGCCGACCGACGTGAAGACGGGGAGCGCGCGGCGACCGTCGGGCGCCTCGATCGCCACCACGCCGGCCGCGGCCTCCTTGTCGACGTGCAGCTCCTGCGTGCCCGAGGGCCCCTCGTGCTCGACGACGTCGGCGACGGCCAGCTCGGCGAGCACGGGGACCAGCACGCGGGTCACGGCGAGGCGCCGCACGACGTCCTCCAGCGACCCCGTGCCCGCGGCGTGCGCGACCAGCAGCGCGGCGAGCTCCGGGTCGGCCGAGCCGTCGTCGCCCGCGAACTGCGACGTCGGCTGGATGGACTTCAGGTGGCCCGGCAGGGCCCGGCCGTCCCCGGCCGTCACGGCCGGCCCGCCACGTCGAGCGCCTCGGGCAGCGTGAACGCCCCGGCGTACAGGGCCTTGCCCACCACGGCGCCCTCGACGCCGTCCGGCACCAGGGCGCGCAGCGCCTCGAGGTCCGCGAGCGAGGAGATGCCGCCGGACGCGACCACCTTGGCCGGCGTGCGCGAGGCGACCTCGCGCAGCAGGTCGACGTTCGGGCCGCGCAGCGTGCCGTCCTTGGTCACGTCGGTGACGACGTACCGGGAGCAGCCGGCGTCGTCCAGGCGGGCGAGCACCTCCCACAGGTCGCCGCCCTCCTGGGTCCAGCCGCGGGCGGCGAGCGTCGTGCCGCGCACGTCGAGGCCCACGGCGACGGCGTCCCCGTGCTCGGCGATGACGCGGGCGGTCCACTCCGGGTCCTCCAGGGCGGCGGTGCCGATGTTGACGCGCCGGGCTCCCGTGGCGAGCGCGCGCTCGAGCGAGGCGTCGTCGCGGATGCCGCCGGACAGCTCGACCTGGACGTCGAGCTCCGCGACGACCTGCGCGAGGAGGTCGGCGTTCGAGCCGCGACCGAACGCCGCGTCGAGGTCCACGAGGTGGATCCACTCGGCGCCGCCCGCCTGCCAGTCGCGGGCGGCGGCCAGCGGGTCGCCGTAGGACGTCTCCGAGCCGGCCTCCCCCTGCACGAGGCGGACGGCCTGGCCGTCGGCGACGTCGACGGCGGGCAGCAGCACGAGGCGGTCGGTCATCAGGGTGTCTCCAGCTTCTGGAACGGCAGGTTCGGGTGCGGGGTGATCGGGTCGACGGCGCTCAGAGCGAGCGGACCCAGTTCTCGAGCAGGGTCGCGCCGGCGTCGCCGGACTTCTCGGGGTGGAACTGCGTGGCGGCCAGCGGACCGCTCTCGACGGCGGCGACGAACCGGGACTCCGCGCCCGGCGCCCCGTGCCGCGCCCAGGTGACCAGCGGCGGCGTGTAGCGCGGGTCCGCGTCGCCGTCGTGCCCCTGCGTGAACTGCCGCGCCGCGTACGAGTGCACGAAGTAGAACCGCTCGTGCTCGACCCCCGCGAAGAGGCGGGAGCCCTCGGGAGCCTCCACGGGCGACCAGCCCATGTGGGGCACGACCGGGGCGTCGAGGCGCTCGACGACGCCGGGCCACTCGCCCAGGCCCTCGGCGCGCTCGCCGTGCTCCACGCCGGCGTCGAACATGACCTGCATGCCGACGCAGATGCCCAGCACCGGGCGACCCCCCGCGAGGCGCCGGTCGATCACCTGGTCGCCCCGCACGGCACGGAGGCCGGCCATGCAGGCGGCGAACGCGCCGACGCCCGGCACGACGAGGCCGTCGGCCTCGGCGGCCCGCGCCAGGTCGGCGGTGAGCTCCACGTCGGCACCGACCCGCTCGAGCGCGCGCACGGCCGAGCGGACGTTGCCGAAGCCGTAGTCGAGCACCACGACGTGGGAGCGTCCGTCCGGGCGCGCGGGCGCCGGCGCGGGGTTGAGCTCGGCCGCGGCGCCGCCGTGCGGCAGCAACGGCGTGATCCCCGCCGCCTCCTGCGCCGCGGTGATCCTGTCCCGGTCGACCGTGCCTGTCGAGTCGCTGGTCGAATCGCTGGGCGTGTCCGGCATGCTTCTCCCCTACTGCTTCTTGCGGGCCTTGCGCGCGGCGCCGGTCAGCATCCGCATCGCCTTGAAGCGGCCGATGCTCGTCGACGGCACGACGCCCGGCAGGTCGGCCACCGTGAGCTGGCCGGTGACGAGGTCCTCGAGCGCCTCCGGCGCGCCGCCCAGCACCAGGCCCGGGGGCAGCTCGCCCTGCGCCTCGCCGTCGGCGTAGCGCACGCAGGTGAGCTGCTCGCCCCAGCGGGTCACGAGCACCAGCGGGACGCCCGCCACGAGCTTCGAGATCGCCGCGGCGGCGTGGTCGGGGGCATCGTCGCTCGTGTCGCGCAGCACGGCGACGGCGCCCACGGGCGTGGGCACGGCGTCGACGTCGAGCTCCGCGAGCGAGCAGGCGGCCGCCAAGGGCTCCGCGCCGGCGATCTGTGTGATGAGGACCGCCAGGTCGGGGTCCTTGCGGGTGCCGTCGAGACCCGACAGGTCGTCGGGGACCTCGAAGCCCTCGGGCAGGTCGTCGGGCAGGTCCGGCTGCGGGTCGGGCTGCCGGTCGGGATCGGTGGTCATGCGGCTACAGCGCACCCTTCGTGGACGGGACGCCCTCGACGCGCGGGTCGGGGGCGACGGCGGCGCGCAGCGCGCGGGCGAGCGCCTTGAACTGGGCCTCGACGATGTGGTGGGGGTCGCGGCCCGCGAGGACCCGCACGTGCAGGCAGATGCCCGCGTGGTGGGCGATCGACTCGAGCACGTGCCGCGTGAGGGACCCGGTGAAGTGCCCGCCGATGAGGTGGTACTCCTGCCCCTCCGGCTCGCCGGAGTGCACCAGGTACGGCCGGCCGGAGACGTCGACGACCGCGAGCGCGAGCGCCTCGTCGAGCGGCACGGTCGCGTCGCCGTAGCGGGAGATGCCGCGCTTGTCGCCCAGCGCCTCGCGCAGCGCCTCGCCGAGCACGATGGCGACGTCCTCGACCGTGTGGTGCGCGTCGATGTGGGTGTCGCCGGTCGCGCGCACCGTGAGGTCGATCAGCGAGTGCTTGCCGAGCGCGGTGAGCATGTGGTCGTAGAACGGCACGGTCGTCGAGATCTCCGTGCGCCCCGTGCCGTCCAGGTCCAGCTCGACGACGACGCTCGACTCGCTCGTCGTGCGCTCCACGCGGGCCGTGCGGTGCTGCATCAGTCCTCCTCCTCGGGCGCCGTGGCGCCGGTGACCGTCTCGCTGACGACCTCGATGAACGCGGCCCGGAACGCGGCGTTCTCGCCGGGCGTGCCGACGGAGACGCGCAGCCAGCCGTCGGGCCCCGTCTCGCGGATGAGGACCCCGCGGTCGAGCAGGCCCTGCCAGACGGCGTGCCGGTCCTCGAACGTGCCGAACAG
This sequence comes from Isoptericola sp. NPDC056578, assembly GCF_042793275.1. Lineage (NCBI taxonomy): Bacteria > Bacillati > Actinomycetota > Actinomycetes > Micrococcales > Promicromonosporaceae > Isoptericola > Isoptericola sp. NPDC056578. The sequence goes on along the minus strand of NZ_JBHTVC010000038.1, from coordinate 2,379 downwards.
CACGAAGTTCGCGTCGGAGTCCGCCACCTGCAGCGGGCGGCCGTCCACGCGCTGCGCGCGCAGCCACGCCACGAGGGCGTCGCGCTCGTCGCGCAGGTCGCGCACCTGGGCCCGCAGCTCGTCGTGGTGCGCCAGCGCTCCCCGTGCGGCCGCCTGCGTGACGGCCGACAGGTGGTAGGGCAGCCGGACGACACGCAGGGCGTCGACGAGCGCGGTGGAGGCGGCCAGGTAGCCGAGCCGCAGCCCGGCCGCGGCGAAGGCCTTCGACATCGTGCGCGAGACCGCGAGGTGGGGGTGCGTGCCGAGCAGCTCGAGGGCCGACGGCGTGCCGGGGCGCCGGAACTCCGCGTACGCCTCGTCGACCACGACGACAGCGCCGGCCCGGCGACCGTCGCGCTCGGGGGCGTCGGGCACCTCGGTCCTCGCCGCGGCGTCCAGGATCGCCTCCACCGTCGCGAGCGGCAGCGCCGTGCCGGTCGGGTTGTTCGGGCTGGCGAGGAGGACCACGGACGGGCGGACCTCCTCGATCGTCGCGACCGCGTGGTCGACGTCGAGCGTGAAGTCGGTCTCGCGGCGGCCGGTGACCCAGCGCGTGTGCGTGTCGCGCGCGTACTCGGGGTACATCGAGTAGGTCGGCGCGAAGGACAGCGCGGTGCGGCCGGGGCCCCCGAACGCCTGCAGGAGATGCAGCATGACCTCGTTGGAGCCGTTGGCGGCCCAGACCTGCTCGGGCGCGACCCGCACCCCCGACTCGAGCGCCAGGTAGTCGGCCAGGTCGCCACGCAGGGCGGCGAAGTCGCGGTCCGGGTACCGGTTGAGCCCGCGCGCCGCCTCGGCGACGTGGTGGGCGATCGTCGCGACCACGGCCTCCGACGGGGCGTACGGGTTCTCGTTGACGTTCAGCCGCACGGGCACGTCGAGCTGCGGGGCGCCGTAGGGCACCTCGGCGGCGAGCTCGGGACGCAGCGGCAGCCGCGCGCCGTCGACGCCGCCCGCGGGTGCGGCGGACAGGGGGGTGGTCACCGCGCCAGTCTACGGAACGGCCGGAGCGCCCGAGGGCGGCGTCCGCCCCTCGGCCGGGCACGCGAGCCCGGGTCGGGCCGACCGCTGCCGACCGTGCCGGATCGACCGGCCATCCACTTTGTGAAGGATTACACATGCAGCGAACGGCCTGATCGTGCGGCTTGTGACAGCCTTCACAAGGCCCTGGGGCTGCGTCGCGGAGGCATCGCGCCTACCGTCGAGGTATCAGCAGTTCGACATGTGGGCCGCCCGCGAGCGGCCCGTGAGAGGGAGAAGCAGATGAGCACCATGCAGGCCGCGGTCGTCCACTCGTTCACCGAGCCCCTGACCGTCGAGGACCGAGAGATCCCGACGCCCGGCCCGCACGAGGCCCTGGTCAAGGTCGACTACACCGGGGTGTGCCACACCGACCTGCATGCCGCGCACGGCGACTGGCCGGTCAAGCCGAGCCCGCCGTTCGTCCCCGGCCACGAGGGCGTCGGGCACGTCGTCGCCGTCGGCGACCAGGTGACCCGCGTCAAGGTCGGCGACACCGTCGGCAACGCCTGGCTGTGGAGCGCCTGCGGCGAGTGCGAGTACTGCGAGACCGGTTGGGAGACCCTCTGCCCGAACCAGAAGAACGGCGGCTACTCGGTCGACGGCTCCTTCGGCCAGTACATGCTCGTCGACTCCCGGTACGCCCCGATCGTCCCCGAGGGCGTCGACCTGTCGGCCGTGGGCCCGATCCTGTGCGCCGGCGTCACCGTCTACAAGGGCCTCAAGGTCACCGACACCAAGCCGGGCGAGTGGGTGCTGATCTCCGGCATCGGCGGCCTCGGCCACATCGCCGTGCAGTACGCGGTCGCGATGGGCCGCCGCGTCGCCGCGGTCGACGTCGACGACGCCAAGCTCGAGCTGGCGCGCAAGCACGGGGCCGAGGTGACCGTGAACGCGGCCACCTCCGCCGACGCCGCGGCCGAGCTGCAGGAGAAGACCGGCGGCGGCGTCCACGGCGCACTGGTGACCGCGGTCAACGCCCACGCGTTCCCGCAGGCCGTCGGCGCGCTGCGCCGCGGCGGCACGGTGTCCCTCGTGGGCCTGCCCCCGGAGAAGTTCCCGCTGGACATCTTCACCACGGTCCTGTTCGGGCTCACCGTGCGCGGCTCGATCGTCGGCACCCGCAAGGACATGGCGGAGGCCCTCGACTTCTTCGCCCGCGGCAAGGTCGACCCGACCTACACGGTGCGCCCCCTCGGCGACATCAACGCGATCTTCGACGAGATGATCGCGGGCAGCATCGACGGCCGCGTCGTCATGGACATGCGGAGCTGACGCTCCCCGCGCACGACGGGGGCCCGGCGGCACGTGCCGCCGGGC
>NZ_JBHTVC010000037.1:22006-47490 GCF_042793275.1 Isoptericola sp. NPDC056578 | reverse complement strand
GGCGAGACGTCTGAGGAACGAGTCAGCACGCTCGATGCGTGTCCGGGGCACGACGTACCGTGCGGGGATGCGTCTGACGTTCTCGGCCCCGCTGTGGCAGTGGCAGGTGCGCACGGACTCGTGGTGGTTCGTCACCGTGCCGCCCGAGGAGTCCGACACGCTCGCCGAGCTGCCGCTGCCGCCGCGCGGGTTCGGGTCGATCAAGGTCACCGTGACCGTCGGCACGACGACGTGGTCGACGTCGGTGTTCCCCAGCGACGAGCAGCAGGGCTACGTGCTGCCGATGAAGAAGGCGGTGCGCGTGGCCGAGGGCCTCGAGCCCGGCGCGACGGTCCGCGTCACGCTCGAGCCCGTCGGCCTCTGAGCACGGGCGGTCAGCGGACGATCTCGTCCCGCCCGGCGAACCACGCCGCGACGCCCTGCACCAGGGACGCCACGACGAGGAGCACCAGCGGCGCCGTCCAGGAGCCGGTGGCGTCGTGCGCGACGCCGAGCCCGAGCGGACCGCAGGCGGCGAGCACGTAGCCCGCGCTCTGCGCCATGCCCGACAGCTCGGACGTGCGCGCCGCGTTCTCGGTGCGCAGGGCCATGAGGGTCAGCGCCAGGCTGATGCCGCCGCCCTGGCCGAGGCCGAGCAGCACCACCCACAGCACGGCGGCGCCCGGGGCGAGGAGGAGCCCCAGCAGGCCGGTCAGGATGAGCGCGACGATGACCACGCCGAGCGCGCGCTGCCGCCGCAGGCGACCCGCGAGCACGGGTGTGACGAACGATCCCACGATGCCGAGCAGGTTGGTCAGCGCCAGCATCCACCCGCCCACCGCGATGCTCCGCCCGGAGGCGACGAAGATCTCCGGCAGCCACGCGTTCACCGCGTAGAACGACAGCGACTGCGTGCCCATGAGCACGGTGACCGCCCAGGCCAGCGGGCTGCGCCACACCGACCGCACGGCGTCGGCGGGCGTGGTGCCCGGCGGCCGCAGCGAGCCGACGGGGCCGCCCGAGCGGAGCGCGCGCGGCGCCCAGACGACCGCGCCGAGCACGGCGAGCAGCCCCCACGACGCGAGGGTGGCGCGCCAGTCCATGCCGGTGGCCGTCGCGATCGGCACGGTGAGGCCCGCGGCGAGCGCGGCGCCGCCGGACAGGGCCATCGAGTACAGCCCGGTCATGAGCCCGACCCGGTCGGCGAAGTCGCGCTTGATGAGGGCGGGCAGCAGCACGTTGCCGAGCCCGATCGCGGAGCCGACGGCGAGCGTGCCGACCAGCAGCGGCGCGATCCCGGGCACGAGCCGCAGGGCGAAGCCGAGGCACAGCAGCACGAGGCTGCCGAACAGCGCGCGCTCCAGGCCGACCCGGCGGGCCAGCCCCGGTGCCACGGGGGCGAGGATCCCGAAGCACAGGACGGGCAGCGTCGTGAGGACGCCGCCCGCGGTGGCGCTCAGCCCCTCCTCGGCGAGGATCTCGCCCAGCAGCGGTGAGACGGCGACGACGCCGGGGCGCAGGTTGAGCGCGGCGAGGACGATGGCGAGGACGGCCCCCGCCCCGAGCGGGCGACGCAGGCTCATGCGTCCAGCTCCGTCGTCGTGCCGGACGTCGACCCCGTCGCGGCGCCGGCGGCCTGGTCGACGAGGTGGGCGCGGACGGCCGCCATCGTGGCCTCGACGGCGCGCTCCGCGGCGTCGGGGTCACCGGCGGCGACGGCGGCGACGACCTCGCGGTGGCCGGGCACGTCGCGGTGGTGGCGGCCGTGGGCGTCGGTGGCGAGGGTGCGGACGAGCACGTGGTCGATGCCGTCGTAGAGCTCGGCGAGCAGGGCGTTGCCGGCGGACCGCACCAGCTCGGCGTGGAACGCGACGTCGGCGGCCCGGAAGTCGTCCTCGCCGCCCTCGCGGGCGGCGGCCTCCTGGGCGGCCAGCGCGCCCCGCAGCGCGGCGAGGGCGCCGTCGTCGTGCCGGCCGGCGGCGGCGCGCGCGGCCCCGCGCTCGAGGACGGAGCGCACCTCGAGCACCTGCAGCGCGTCGGAGGTGCGTGCCCGGCGCCTGATGGCGGCGTCCAGGCCGCTGGCGGCGCGCACGTAGGTGCCGTCGCCGCGCCGCGGCTCGAGGATCCCCGCGTGCTCGAGGGCGCGCACGGCCTCGCGGACCGTGTTGCGGCCGACGCCGAGCCCGGCGACGAGCTCGGGCTCGGCGGGGATACGGGACCCGACGGGCCACTCCCCCCGCTCGACGAGGTCGGTCAGGTGCTCGACGACGAGCTCGGAGACCTTGCGGGGCGGGGAGATCGGCGACGTCATGGGCATGGCCGGGGGCTGGACGGACTCGGGCACCGAAAGACCCTAACATCCCATGTTTGCGATCCCGGGGGCCTCGACCGCGGCCGGCCTCCGGGCGCTACTGCGCCATCTTGACGAACTCGGTGACCGCCGTGGCGATCTGCTGCACCGCGATCGCCGCGAGCAGCAGGCCCGCGATCCGGGTCACCAGCGTGACTCCCGACTCCCGCAGCACCCGGTGGATGACGTTCGCGAACCGCATCGACAGGTACAGGCACACGTGCACCAGCACGATCGCCACCGCGATGGCGATCAGCTGCGGCGCTCCGCCGGAGTCCGACACCCGGGTCTGCTGGACGAACACCATCGTGGCGACGATCGCGCCCGGCCCCGCCAGCAGCGGTGTGCCCAGCGGCACGAGCGCCACGTTGACGCCCTTGTTGCCCGACGGCGAGGGCTCCTCCATCTTGCCGGTGAGCAGCTCCATCGCGATGAGGAGCAGCAGCAGCCCGCCGGAGGCCTGGAGCGCCGGCAGCGTGATGCCCATGTAGTGCAGCACCTGCTGGCCGAACAGCGCGAAGACCACGATGACGCCGAACGCGACGAGGATCGCCTGGCGCGCGGCGCGGTTGCGCTGCTTGGCCCCCATCGCCGACGTCAGCCCCAGGAACACGGGCACCGTGCCGGGCGGGTCCATGATGACGAACAGGGTGACGAACACCTCGGTGAACAGCGCGGTGTCGAGCACCGCGCTCACGGGCGGATCACGTCCAGCAGACCTCTTTCCTCGATCTGGGCGAGCACCTCGGGAGCGGTCGTGCGCTCCCCGATGCGGTTGAGCTTCCCGGTGCCGTGGTAGTCGCTGGAGCCCGTGACCAGCAGCCCCAGCTCCCCTGCCAGGCCGCGCAGCCGGTCGCGGGTGGCGGCGTCGTGGTCGCGGTGGTCCACCTCGAGCCCGGCGAGACCGGCGGCGGCGAGCGCCGCGATCGTCTCCTCGCTCACGGTGCGGCCGCGCGCCCCCGCGCCCGGGTGCGCCATCACGGGCACCCCGCCCGCACCCAGCACCGCGCGCACGGCGGCGTCGGTGTCCGGGGCGTAGTGCGGCACGTAGTACCGGGCGCCGGGGTGCAGCATCGTCGCGAACGCCTCGTCCCGCGACGCCACGACGCCCGCCGCGACCAGCGCGTCCGCGAGGTGCGGGCGGCCGACCGTCGCGTCGTCGCCCGTCTGCGCGACGACGTCGTCCCACGTCAGCGGGAAGTCCTCCGCGAGGCGCTCGGTCATGCGCCGGGCCCGCGTGAGGCGGTCGTCGCGGGTGCGGTCGCACTCGGCGCGCAGGACGGCGTCGTCGGGGTCGTGCAGGTAGGACAGCAGGTGCACGCTGATGCTGCCGCCCTCGGTCGTGACGCGCGTGGAGATCTCGGTGCCCCGCACCAGCGCGACCCCGGTCGTCGCGACGGCGTCGGAGGCCTCGGCCCAGCCCGCGGTCGTGTCGTGGTCGGTGAGGGCGACCACGTCCAGCCCGGCCCCGGCCGCCGCCTCGAGCACGCCGCGCGGGGAGTCCGTGCCGTCGGAGGCCCGCGAGTGCGTGTGGAGGTCGATCCGGGGCGGCGTCACGATCACCGATTCTAGGGAGCCCTGCGCGCCCGCACGCGCGAAACGGCGTCCCCGCGGTGCGACGTCGGACACTCCCGCCGACCGCGCCCGTGAAGATCTCGGCACAACCTCTCCACCCCGCCCGCCGCCGTCGCCCCCGACACGCCCCGACCGGCAGGGCACCATCGTTCGCGATGAACCTCCCCAGCGCCGACGTCGCCCTGCCTCCCGCCCTGGCCTCCGCCCTGCCCTCCGAGCCCGGCACCGACCCCGCACCGCAGCGGGCCGGGATCGTCTTCGTGCACGGCATGCGCACGTCGTCGGCGATCTGGGAACGGCAGGTCGAGCACGTGCGCGACGCCGGGCACGACGCCGTCGCCGTCGACCTGCCCGCCCACGGCGCGCGCCACCGGGAGCGGTTCTCCATGCCGCGGGCGTTCGACGTGCTCGACGAGGCGGCCGGGTCGTTCGGCGCCGGCCGGCCGGTCGTCGTCGTGGGGCTGTCGCTCGGCGGGTACACCTCCCTCGCGTGGGCGGCGCACCACGCCGCCGCCGCCACCTCCACCCCTCTGTCCGGCGTCGTCGCCGCGGGCTGCAGCTCCGACCCCAAGGGCAAGCCCGTCGCCCTGTTCCGGGACGTCGCGCACCTCGCCGTGACCGGCACGACGGCGGTGCGCCGCGGGGCGCGCGACGCCGCCCGCGCCTGGCGCACGGCGCTCGCGGGCGGCCGGTCGCCCGCCGGCGGTCTCGAGGTCGCGGGCCTCCTGGGCGACGCCGCCCCGCGGCCCGGCTGGGACATCGTCACCGACGCGCTCACCCACCTCGCGGGCCGCTCGTCGGTGGCCAGCACGCGCGCCCTGCGCGTGCCCGTGTGGTTCGTCAACGGCGCGCGCGACCGGATGCGGCTCGAGGAGTCGCGGCACGTGGCGGCCGCCGAGCGAGGGGCGCTCGTCGTCGTCCCGGACGCCGGCCACGACGTCAACTCCGACGCCCCGGACGCCTTCAACCGCGTGCTCACGCGGGCGCTGCACGACTTCGCGCGCGCGTGACGAGCGCCGCCGCCGACGGCCGTCCCAGGCCCTCCCTGCGGGTGGGACACTGGGAAGCATGACCGACACCACCCCCGTCGACGAGACCGCGCCCGCCGCCCCTGCGAGCACCGAGGACCGCGGCAGCAACCGTTCCCAGCGCCCCGTCTCGGAGGCGTTCAAGTCGTTCATCACCTCGCAGTGGGGCGAGCGCGCCGACCTCGGCGTCGAGCCCGGCGAGGCCGTGCCCTACACGGCGGAGCGCCGCGCCAAGCTGTCGGCCCGCTTCCCGGGCGCCCGGCTCGTGGTGCCCGCCGGCCCGCTCAAGGTGCGCTCCAACGACACCGACTACCGGTTCCGCCCGCACTCCGCGTTCGCGCACCTCACCGGCCTGGGCACCGACCAGGAGCCCGACGCGGTGCTCGTGCTGCACCCCGTGGCCGACGGCGAGGGCGACCCGGACGGCAACGGCAACGGCACGCACCACCACGCGGTCCTGTACGTCCGTCCGCTCGCCGCGCGCGACACCGAGGAGTTCTACGCCGACTCGCGCTACGGCGAGTTCTGGGTGGGCGCGCGGCCGTCGCTCGACGACGTCACGACGCTCACCGGCGTCGAGGCCCGCCACGTCGACGAGCTGCGCGACGCGCTCGCCAAGGACGTCGGCGCGGACGGCGTGCGCGTGCTGGTCGTGACCGGCGCGGACGAGAACGTCGAGACGCTCGTCGAGGCCATCCGCGAGGAGGCGGGCGTCGAGGCGGAGGCGGACGACGAGTCCCTCGTCGAGGCGGCGTCCGAGATCCGCCTGGTGAAGGACGCCCTCGAGCTGGAGCACCTGCGCGAGGCCGTGGCCCGCACCATCGAGGGCTTCGAGCAGGTCGTTCCGGTGCTGCCGAAGGCCGTCGCGCACCGCCGCGGCGAGCGCGTCATCGAGACGACGTTCGACGCGCACGCCCGGCTCGAGGGCAACACCGTCGGCTACGAGACCATCGCCGCGGCCGGCGAGCACGCCACCACGCTGCACTGGATCACCAACGACGGCGTGGTCCGCTCCGGCGAGCTCGTGCTGCTGGACGCCGGCGTCGAGGTCGACTCCCTCTACACCGCGGACATCACGCGCACCCTGCCCGTCGACGGCGAGTTCACCGACGTGCAGCGCCGCATCTACACCGCCGTGCTCGACGCCGCCGACGCCGCGTTCGCCGTCGCCAAGCCGGGGACGAAGTTCCGGGAGATCCACGCCGCCGCGATGGAGGTCATCGCCGCCCGCCTCGAGGAGTGGGGACTGCTGCCCGACGGTGTCACCGCCGAGGTGTCCCTCTCCCCCGAGGGCCAGCAGCACCGCCGCTGGATGGTGCACGGCACCAGCCACCACCTCGGCCTGGACGTGCACGACTGCGCGCAGGCGCGCCGCGAGCTCTACCTGGACGGCGTGCTCGAGCCCGGCATGGTGTTCACCATCGAGCCCGGCCTGTACTTCAAGGCCGACGACCTCGCCGTGCCCGAGGAGTACCGCGGCATCGGCGCGCGGATCGAGGACGACGTCCTGGTCACCGCCGACGGCAACGAGAACCTGTCGGCCGCGCTCCCCCGCCGTCCCGAGGACGTCGAGGCCTGGATGGCCCGCCTGCGCGGCTGACCCCGCCCTGTCTGTTCGGCAACGGGTAGATCAGTTCGGTACGTGACCATGCCGAAGTGATCCACCCGTTGCCGAACTGAACCCGGACCCACCGACCTTGTCCACAGGCGGACGTCCGGACCTGGTCCGATCCGGCACCCTCGTCGACATGGTTCATGACGACCAGGTCGTCCTCGCCGGCGAGCTGCAGAGGCACGTGCTCGACCGGGCGAGGCAGGAGGGCGAGCTCGAACGGCTGCGCCGCGGCGCGTACCGCCTTCGCGAGGAGCCCCGGGACGAGCACCGGTCCCGCACGGCGCGACGACGCGCCGAGGCGGTCGCCCGGGCGGCCCACCGGCAGCTCGACGCCGATCACGTGTTCAGCCACGAGCCGGCGGCGATGCTCCACGGCCTGCGTCTGTGGCGTCCGCCGGCCACCACGCACGTGGTCCAGGACTACCGACGGTCGGGGCGCGCCGCCGAGGACCTGCGGCGACACCTCATGGTCCTGCCGCCCGAGCAGCGCGAGGTCCGGGACGGGCTGCCGGTCACCACCCTGGCCCGCACCGTGGCGGACTGCGCACGCTCGATGCACCCGCTCGAAGCACTCGTCCTCGCGGACGACGCCCTGGCGCGAGGGCTCGACCCGGAGGAGTCTCGCGCCGTGATCGCCGTCGCGCGCCGGCGCAACGGCACCCGGCGGGCGGCGTGGGTGCTGGATCACGCAGACGGAGGCAGCGACTCCGCGTGGGAGACCTGGCTCCGGTATGTCGCGCTGCGCTCCGGGCTGCCTCGGCCGGTCACCCAGGCGCCGATCATCACGTCACGCGGCGTCTTCCACTGCGACCTCGGCTGGCCGGACTGGTCCGTGTACGCGGAGTTCGACGGCCTGGCCAAGTACCGCGACGGCGGTGTCCGGCCCGGCCACGACGCCGCGCGGGAACTGCTCCAGGAGAAGGCACGGTTCGACGCCATCCGCGCCACCGGTGTCAACCCGGTCCGGGTGACCGCGGTCGGGAACGCCCGACTGGGTGAGGTGGCGAACGCGCTGGCGGCGAGGTTCCCAGAAGCTCTGCGGCGGAAGCTCCGCACGCATCCGCTGTTGCCTCCGCCGCCCTGACTGACCTATCAGTTCGGCACTGGCTGGATCAGTTCGGCACGTCGAGGTACCGAACAGATCCACCCGGTGCCGAAGAGATCAGGGCCGGGGCGGGCGGTAGGGGTCGTCCTGCTCCGGCGACTTCGGCTCAGCGCCTTCGGCACCCGACGGCTGCCCCTGCTGCTCCGGAGCGTGCGGCTCCGTCGGCGGGGCCGGGGGCTGCGGCGCCGGGGCCGGCTCCTCCGGTCGCATGGCGCCGTACCGCGGGGCGCCGCTGGGAGTGGTCCAGCGCGGGTCGGGAGTGCGCGGCGCGGCAGGGGCCGCGGGGGCGGCGGCGGCGGGCGCGCCGACCGGCGGGGTCGGGGTGGTGGTCGCGGCGGTCGCACCGTGCCGGGCCTTGCCCAGCCCGCCGGGGGACTCCCGGAGCATGGACCGCGCCTCGCCGGCCTGCTCCGCCGCGCAGAGGATCGCGTAGGTCGACGCGACGATCTGCGACGAGGACGTGAAGTCGCGGCGCCCGCCGGTCAGCGCGTACGAGAGCACGGAGAAGAGCAGCCCGAAGCCCGCACCGAGGCCGATGCCGACGAGCAGCACGCCGCCCATGCCGGTGCCGCCGAACAGGCTCAGCAGCAGGCCGACGAAGAAGCCGAACCACGCACCCGACAGGGCGCCCGCGAGCGCCACCCGGCCGTACGAGAGGCGCCCGGTGACCCGCTCGACCATGCGCAGGTCGGTGCCGACGATGGTCACGTGCTCGACGGCGAACTTGTGGTCCGACAGGTAGTCGACGGCCTGCTGGGCCTCGAGGTACGTGTCGTACGCGGCGACCTCGTCCCCCGCCGGGAGGGTCGGGACGCGGGGCACGGCGTTCGGGCGGCTGAAGCTCATTCGCCCAGTCTGGCCCAGTCGTGGCCCCTGCACCACCACACCGTCCTCGCCGCACGCCCGCTACCAGGACCGACGGGCCCGCCCCGCGTAGGCTGACCGACGTGAGCGCGGCAACCAGGGTCTTCGTGGCACGGCTCGCCGGCACCCAGGTCTTCGACCCGATCGGTGACGAGGTGGGGCGCGTGCGCGACGCCGTCGTGCTGATCCGCGCCAAGGGCGCGCCCCGCGCGGTGGGGCTGGTCGTCGAGGTCCCAGGACGCCGGCGCGTCTTCCTCCCGCTGACGCGGGTCACCGCGATCGACGCGGGCCAGGTGATCTCGACGGGCCTGCTCAACATGCGTCGGTTCGAGCAGCGGGCGATGGAGTCGCTGGTGCTGGGCGAGCTGCTGGACCGCACGGTCCGCTTCGCCGACGGCTCCGGCGAGGCCACGGTCGAGGACCTGTCGATCACGCGGCAGCGTACGGGCGACTGGTTGGTGGACCAGCTCTTCGTGCGCCGCAAGCAGCCCTCCCGCGGGCTGTCGCTGCGCCGGCGCGGGGAGACGCTCGTCGTGCCGGTCGACGCGGTCACGGGGCTCGCCGGTTCCACCCAGGAGCAGGGGGCCACGAAGCTGCTGGAGGCGTACGAGGACCTGCGCCCGGCGGACCTCGCGGACGTGCTGCACGAGCTCGGCGACACCCGCCGCCTCGAGGTGGCGAGCGCGCTCGACGACGAGCGCCTGGCCGACGTGCTCGAGGAGCTGCCGGAGGACGACCAGGTCGCCATCGTGTCCCGCCTGGACTCGGGACGAGCGGCCGACGTCCTCGAGGCCATGCAGCCCGACGACGCCGCCGACCTGCTCAACGAGCTGCCCGACGAGCAGGCGGCCCGCCTCCTGGAGCTCATGGAGCCGGAGGAGGCGAAGGACGTGCGTCGGCTGCTGTCCTACGACGAGGACACGGCGGGCGGGCTCATGACCACCGAGCCGGTGATCCTCGGCCCGGAGACGTCGATCGCGACCGCTCTGGCGCAGATCCGCAAGCAGGACCTGCCGCCGGCGCTGGCGTCGATGGTGTTCGTGGTGCGGCCGCCGCTGGAGACGCCCACGGGCCGGTTCCTCGGCGTCGCGCACTTCCAGCGGCTGCTGCGCGAGCCCCCGCACGCGTCCGTGGGGTCGGTGCTCGACACGGACACGGAGTGGCTGACGCCGGACGCCCCGGTGGGCCGGGTGACCCGCCTGCTGGCGGCCTACGACCTGCTCGCGCTGCCCGTCCTCGACACCGAGAAGCGGCTGCTGGGCGCGGTCTCCGTGGACGACGTGCTCGACCACATCCTCCCGGACGACTGGCGCGAGCACATCGACGAGAACCTCCAGGAGGTGCCGCGTGGCTGACCGCCTGGACCAGCCGAAGGAGGCCCGGCGCACCCTCATCCCGCGGCCACAGATGGACCAGGACGCGGTGGGCCGCGCCACGGAGGGCATCGCCCGGTTCCTCGGCACGCCGCGCTTCCTCATCTACCTCACCGTGTTCTGCGCGGTGTGGCTGGCGTGGAACTCCTGGGGCCCGGAGTCGCTGCGGTTCGACAGCGCGTCGAACGGCTTCACGGCGCTCACGCTCATGCTGTCGCTGCAGGCGAGCTACGCCGCGCCGCTCATCCTGCTCGCGCAGAACCGGCAGGACGACCGCGACCGCGTCACCGCCGAGCAGGACCGGCAGCGGGCGGAGCGCAACCTCGCCGACACGGAGTACCTGGCTCGCGAGATGGCGGCGCTGCGGATCGCGCTGGGCGAGGTCGCGACGCGCGACTTCGTCCGCTCGGAGATCCGGAACCTGCTCGAGGAGCTGGACGAGAAGGAGTCCGAGCGCAGCCGGGACGCCTCGTCCTGACGGGGCGGCTACGCTCCCCGGGCTCCGCGCCCGTCACTGCATGGCGTCGACGGCGGCGGCGCGCAGCGCGTCCACGGCCCCGGCGTCGCCGGTGACGCGCAGCCCCCCGGACCCGCCGCGGCCCCACAGCCACAGGTCGAGGTCCGCGGCGGCGCCGGCGACGACGGCGTCAGGCTCGCCGTCGGGCGGGACCAGCCGCCCGGCGGGCACGTCGTACTCCCGGCCGGACTCCGGCCCGGTCCCTCGCACCCGCCCGAGCTCGACGTCCCAGCGATGCGGCGCCTCGCCGTGGGCGTCCACGACGACGGCGACGGTGCCGCCCGCCGGGGTGAACGCCGTCCAGGCCGGGTGCCCGCCGAGCAGGACGTCGAGCACCTCGTCGACGCCGTCCGCCGCGACGTCGGGGTCGAGCGGCGTGACCCGGCCGCCGGCCGCCTGCTCGGCGTCGACGCGGTGGACGAGCGCCTCGTGCTGCTGGCGCCGTGCCACCCACCCGACCGTGTGGCCGTCCGGGTGCCAGGACCAGCACTGCTCAAGCGGGTCACGGCCCGCGAGCGCGGCGACGAGGTGCGCCGTGGCGTCGTGCACCAGCCCCACGAGGGCGGCGTCGTCCGTGGGCCGCTCGAGCGGGACGACGTCGGCGCCCGGCAGGCCGGCACCCGGCTCGCGGCCCACCACGGACGCCCAGAACGCCTGCACCGACGCGACGTGGAAGGCCAGGTCGCGGGCCGTCCAGCCCGGGCAGGCCGGCACCTCGGCGTCGGCGGGCGCGGCACGCACGGCCGCCACGAGCAGGGCCGAGTCTCGTGCCAGGGAGGCCAGGGCGTCCATGCACGTCAACGTAGCCCCGGGCACCTCGGACCGCGCGACGCCGTGCCGTCGCGCTGCCCGGTATCCTCCCGCTCGCGGGATTTGGTCGACTGCCGGAGGAGGCGACGGCGTGGCGCGGCAGGTGGTGCTGGTCAACGGGCTGCCCGGGGCGGGCAAGACGACGCTGGCGCGCCCGCTCGCCGCGCGTCTCGGTGCGCCGTGGCTGGGGAAGGACGCCGTCAAGGAGGCCCTGGCCGACGCCGTCGGGCCGGGCGCCCCGTCCCTGGTCGGGGCGCCCGCCGTCGGGGCGGCGGCCATGGAGGCGGTGTGGCGCCTGGCCGCGGCGCCGCTGCCGCGCGTCGTCGTCGAGTCGTGGTGGTTCCGGGCCCGCGACCTGGACCACGTGCTGCGCGGGCTCGCGACCGCGGGCGCGGACGCCGTCGTCGAGGTGTGGTGCGACGTACCGCCCGACGTCGCCCGCGCGCGCTACGAGGCCCGCACGGGCCGCCACCCCGTGCACGCCGACCGTCGCGACCTGACCGCCGAGTGGGCGGCCTGGTCCGCCGCGGCCGCGCCGCTCGCCCTCGGCCCGGTGGTGCGGCAGGACACGACCCTCCCGGTCGACGTCGGTGCGCTGGCCCTCCGGGTGACGACGGCGCTGTCGGGCCGTGACCCACGACGCACCGGCGTCACCGCCCGCCGCACCTAGGATCGAGGCATGACCTCCGGCTCCCCCGACGGCTCCGCACCGCTGACCGACCGCGTCCGCACCGCCCTGACGTCGGTGGTCGACCCGGAGATCCGCCGGCCCATCACGGACCTGGGCATGGTGCGCTCGGTGGACGTGCACGACGGCGGCCACGTGACCGTGGGGGTGGACCTCACGGTGGCCGGCTGCCCCATGAAGGGCACCCTGGTGCGCGACGTCACCGCCGCCGTCGAGGCGCTCGACGGCGTGACGGGCGTGGACGTGCAGCTCGGCGTCATGACCCCGGAGCAGCGCCAGTCGCTGCGCTCGCAGCTGCGCGGCGGTGCGGGCGACCCGGTGATCCCCTTCGCGCAGCCCGGCTCCCTGACCAAGGTGTACGCGGTCGCGTCCGGCAAGGGCGGCGTGGGCAAGTCGAGCGTCACGGCGAACCTCGCCGCCGCGATGGCGGCCGACGGGCTGAGCGTCGGCGTCGTGGACGCGGACATCTACGGCTTCTCCATCCCCCGCATGCTGGGCGTCGACCGCCAGCCCACCCGCGTCGACTCGATGCTGCTGCCCCCGATCGAGCACGGCGTGAAGGTCGTGTCGATCGGCATGTTCGTGCCCGCGGGGCAGCCGGTGGTGTGGCGCGGGCCGATGCTGCACCGCGCGCTGGAGCAGTTTCTCGCGGACGTGTTCTGGGGCGACCTCGACGTGCTGCTGCTCGACCTGCCGCCCGGCACCGGCGACATCGCGATCTCGGTGGCGCAGCTGCTGCCCGGCAGCGAGATCGTCGTCGTGACGACGCCGCAGGCCGCCGCGGCGGAGGTCGCGGAGCGTGCCGGCTCGATCGCCACGCAGACGTCGCAGGGCGTCGTCGGCGTGGTGGAGAACATGTCGTGGCTGGAGCAGCCGGACGGGTCGCGGCTCGAGGTGTTCGGGTCCGGCGGCGGGCAGCGCGTCGCGGACCGGCTGGGCGCCACGCTGGGCACGCCGGTGCCGCTGCTGGGGCAGGTGCCGCTCGACGTCGCGGTGCGCGCCGCGGGCGACGACGGCACGCCGGTGGTGCTCAGCGACCCGGACTCCGCCGGGGCGCGCGTGCTGCGCGACGTCGCCCGCTCCCTGGCCGGCCGCTCGCGCGGCCTCGCGGGCATGCGGCTGAACCTCAGCCCCGTCCAGGGCTGACCCGCGATACCCTCCCCCGGGCGCCGCGCCGGCGCCCGCGCCTGCCGTCCCGCCCGCGAAGGAGCTGTCCCGCCATGAGCACGCCCGAGTGGCTCGAGTCCTGGTCCGACGACGAGGGGGCGCGCCGCGTCCGCGACCTGTTCGCTCGGGTCTTCGCCGACGAAGGTGCACCCGACGGCGTCTGGTCCGCCCCCGGCCGGGTCAACCTCATCGGGGAGCACACCGACTACAACGGCGGCCTCGCGCTGCCGACCGCGCTGCCGCACCGCACGTACGTCGCGCTGCGCCACCGGGACGACGACGTCGTGCGCCTCGGGTCCGCGCAGGCGCCGGGCGAGGTCTGGTCGGCGCGACTGGCCGACGTCGCGCCGGGCGCGGTGACGGGCTGGGGCGCGTACGTCGCGGGCGTCGCGTGGGCGCTCGCGCAGGACGGGCACGAGGTGCGCGGCTTCGACGCCGTCGTCGACTCGTGCGTGCCGTTCGGCGCGGGGCTGTCGTCCTCCGCCGCGCTGGAGTGCGCCGTCGCCGTGGCCCTCGACGAGACGGGCGGCCTCGGGCTCGCGGGGGACGACGCCGGCCGCGCGGCCCTCGTCACGGCCTGCGTGCGCGCGGAGAACGAGATCGCCGGCGCCCCGACGGGCGGCATGGACCAGGCCGCGTCGCTGCGCGCCACCGCGGGTCACGCGCTGCTCGTCGACTCGCGGCCCGGGCTGTCCCCGCTGGAGTCCGGCACGCCGGTGCCGTTCGACCTGGCGGCCGCCGGCCTCACGCTGCTCGTCGTCGACACCCGGGCGGAGCACGCCCTCGTCGACGGCCAGTACGCCGAGCGGCGCGCCACGTGCGAGCGCGCGGCGGGCCTCCTCGGCGTGGAGACGCTGCGCGAGGTGGACCCGGCCCGCCTGGACGAGACGCTCGCCGCGCTCGCGCCGCAGGACCCGGACGGCGTGCTGCGCCGCCGGGTGCAGCACGTGGTCACGGAGATCGCGCGCACGGCGCAGTTCCGCGACCTGGTCGCGGCAGGCCGGACGGACGAGGTCGGCCCGCTGATGGTCGCGTCCCACGTCTCGCTGCGGGACGACTACGAGGTCTCGGCCCGCGAGCTGGACCTGGTCGTCGACGCTGCGCTGGCCGCGGGCGCGCTGGGCGCCCGCATGACCGGCGGCGGGTTCGGCGGCTCGGCGATCGCGCTCGTGCGGGCCGACGAGGTCGAGCAGGTCGCCGACGGCGTCGACAAGGCGTTCGCGGACGCCGGGCTGCGGGCCCCGGGCTTCCTCCTCGCCCCGCCGTCCGCCCCGGCGGGCCGGACCGCCTGACCGGGCTGCCCGACCGCGACCTGCGACGTCTCCTCCCGGATGCCGGTGACGCGGGCACCTGCCTACGGTGCGAGGGCCCGGCGGCAGCAGCGCCGCCGGCCCGATCGTTCGAGGAGGAGCGATGGCAGCACGCACCACGATGCGCCGCGTCGGAGCGGCGGCGCTCACGGCGATGGTCGCCGCGGGGACGGCAGTCGGCGCGACGGCCGGCGGCGACGACGACCGCGGGTACGGCGGGCACGACACACGACACGACGCACGGCATGACAGGGACCGGGCACGGAACGTCATCGTGCTCCAGGGCGACGGCATGGGCCTGGCGGCCCGGGAGCTGATCCGCCTCGCGACCGTGGGCAAGGACGGCCACCTCGTGATGGACACCCTGGACGAGGCCGGCTGGACCGCGACGGACTCCGCCGACCCCGAGGAGGCCGTGACCGACTCCGCCGCCGGTGCGACGGCGTTCGCCACGGGCGTCCGGACGTTCAACGGGGCCGTCGGCGTCGACGCCGACGGCAACCCCGTCCCCACCCTGCTCGAGGACGCGAAGCGCGCCGGCAAGGCCACCGGCCTCGTCTCGACGGCGCAGGTCACCGACGCGAGCCCGGCCGCGTTCGGCGCGCACGTCACCGACCGGTACGACCAGAGCGAGATCGCGCGGCAGTACCTGGAGGAGTCCCGGCCGGACGTCCTGCTGGGCGGGGGCGAGGACTTCTGGTACCCGGAGGGCGAGCCCGGCGCGTGGCCCGACAACCCCCCGGAGGACCCGGAGGAGCAGAGCAAGGGCACCGAGGGCAACCTCGTCGAGCGCGCCCAGGAGCTCGGGTACACGTACGTGAGCGACGCCGAGGGGCTCGCGGACGCCGACGGCCGGAGGCTGCTCGGGCTGTTCGCGAACGAGGAGATGTTCCAGCAGGCGAACGAGGGCGAGGGGGACGTCTACGCCCCCGAGGTGCCGCTGGTCGACATGGCCGCCAAGGCCCTCGAGGTGCTGCAGCGCGACCGCGACGGCTTCTTCCTCTTCCTCGAGGAGGAGGCGATCGACGAGTTCGCGCACCAGAGCAACGCGACGCGCACCGTCGAGGCCGGCCGGTCGCTCGACGAGACCGTCGCCCTCGCCCTCGACTTCCAGAAGAAGCACCGGGACACGCTGGTGCTCGTCGTCGGCGACCACGCCACGGGCGGGCTCGCGATCGAGAACGTCGACCCGGACGACGAGTCGGGCGAGGGCGCGACGGCGGAGGACGGCCCCTTCCCGGTCCCGGGAACCGACCTCGAGTTCACCGTCGACTGGACCACCGGCGGGCACACGGGCGAGGCCACCCCGATCACCGCGCAGGGGCCCGGCGCCGAGCGGCTGTCCGGCCCGCAGCTCAACACCGACGTGCACGACGCCGTGCAGCGGGCGATGTTCCCGCGCGGCCACCGCTGACCTGCAGCACCGACCGCGGTGAGCATGATCCTGGCCCTGTTCTGCCACCAGAACAGGGCCAGGATCGTGCTCACAACGCCACAGCGGGCGGCGGGCTACAGGTCGTAGGTCGCGACGACGGCGGCGTGGTCGGACCAGCGCTCCTCGTAGGTGGGGGCGCGGTCGACCTCGACCTTGACGGCGCGCGACGCGAGCGCGGCGTTGGCGAGCTGGTAGTCGATGCGCCAGCCGCGGTCGTTGACGTACGACTGCCCGCGCCAGGACCACCAGGTGTAGGGGCCGGGGCCCTCGCCCCCGTGCGCGCGGCCGAGGTCGGCCCAGCCGAGCTCGTCCAGCCAGCGGTCCACGTAGGCCCGCTCCTGCGGCAGGAAGCCGGCGCTCTTGAGGTTGCCCTTCCAGTTCGCGATGTCCTCGTTCCGGTGGGCGACGTTGAGGTCTCCCGCCACGACGGCGGGGTGCTCGGCAGCGGCGAGCTCGGCCAGGCGCGCGGTGACCTTCTCGAGGTGGGCGTACTTGGCCGCCATGGTGTGCTCCTGGCCCGGGGCGTTGGAGCCGGAGTGGAGGTACGCGGAGACGACGGTGAGCAGGCCGCCGCCCGGCAGCTCGACGTCGGCCTCGACCCAGCGGCCGGTGTCCACGGGCGGCTCGGGCTCGCCGTCCGGGCCGTGGGCGGCGAGGCCCGTCCGGACGGCGCGCAGCGGCAGGCGCGACGCGACGGCCACGCCCGCGCGTCCCTTGAGGTCGCTGGGCAGGTGGGCGACGTGCCAGCCCTCGAGGTACTCGTGGACCAGCTCGTCGGGGGCCCGCACCTCCTGCAGCAGCAGCACGTCGGGGGTGCGGGCGGCGATCCAGGCGTCCATGTTGCGGCGGAAGGCGGCACGGATGCCGTTGACGTTGGCGGTGGCGACGGTCAGCACGCCAGACATCCCACCACAGGACGCCGACACCCCACGGCCGCGCCGGCGTCGGGTGCGTCACTCCCCGCGGTAGGCGGCCTCCAGCCCGGCGACGTCGATCTTGCCCATCTTCAGCATCGCGTTCATGGTGCGCAGGTTCGCCTCCGTCGTGTAGTCGCCGGACAGCTCCTCGAGCTGCTTCGGGATCACCTGCCACGAGATGCCGAACTTGTCCTTGCACCAGCCGCAGGGCCCGGGCTCGCCGCCGTCCGACGTGAGCACCTCCCAGTACCGGTCCACCTCGTCCTGCGAGTCCACCCGCAGGTAGAAGCTGAACGCCTCGTTCAGCCGGAACTCCGGGCCGGCGTTCAGGCCCGTCACAGGAAGCCCCGCTACCGTGAACTCGACGACGAACGGTTCGCCGGCCTCCGCCCCCGGCACCCCCTCGGGCGACGTGAGCACCGACTCCACCGACGACCCCGGGATGTGCTCGGCGTAGAAGGCCGCCGCCTCGTGCGCGCGGTTGTTCCCGAACCACAGGTGCGTGCGTGCGGTCACCATGGCCGCTCCCTCCTGACGGGCACCGTCCCTCACGGCCGGTGCGTGCACCCTTCCGACCGCCGGACGGACCGTCACTCATCGGTGCGAGCGCGCCGCACCCGCACCCCGCTCGACGAAGGTAGAGAGATGCCGCTTCCCGTCAGCCCCGAGATCCTGGTCGTGCTGGGCACCCGCCCGGAGGCGATCAAGCTGTTCCCCCTGATCCAGCGCCTGCAGGACCATCCGCGCCTGCGCCCGGTCGTCGTGACGACCGGGCAGCACCGGGAGCTCGTGGACTACGTGCTGCAGGAGGCCGGGTGCGAGGTCGCCGGCGACCTCGGCGTCGGCCGGCCGGGGCTGACGCTGAACGAGCTCTCGTCGTCGGTGATCGCCGGGCTGGACGAGTTCGTCTCCGGCCGGTACGGCCCTCCGCCCGAGCGGATCAGCGGGCGCGTCCGCGAGGACCACTACCCCGCGGCGTGCATCGTGCACGGCGACACCTCCAGCGCCGCGGCGGCCGCGGTCGCCGCCTTCCACCTGCGCATCCCCGTGCTCCACGTCGAGGCCGGCCTGCGCACGGGGACCACGCTGTCGCCGTTCCCCGAGGAGCTCAACCGTCAGCTCGTCGCACGCATCGCCTCCTTCCACGCCGCGCCCACCCGGAGCAACGTGCAGAACCTCGTGCGCGAGGGCGTCGACATCGGCCGCACGTACGTCACCGGCAACACCGGCATCGACGCGCTGCGGTGGGCCGCCGCGCGCGAGGTGCCGTACGGACGGCCCGAGCTGGCCTGGCTGGAGGACGACATGACCTCGCGCGTCGTCACCGTCACCGCCCACCGGCGGGAGAACTGGGGCGGCGGCATCGCGAGCATCGCGCGGTCCGTGCACCGGCTGGCCGACGCGCACCCGGACGTCCGGTTCGTGGTGCCCGTGCACCCGAACCCGCGGGTCGCGCAGGCCGTGCGCGACGAGCTCGGCGCCGTCGACGCCGTGACCCTCACGGCGCCCATGGAGTACCACACCTTCGCCCGCCTGCTGGCGCGGTCGGCCCTGGTGATCACCGACTCCGGCGGGATCCAGGAGGAGGCGCCGGCGCTCGGCGTCCCCGTGCTCGTCGCCCGCACCACCACGGAGCGCACCGAGGGCGTCGAGGCGGGCACCCTCGAGCTGGTGGGCACCGACGCCGACACGATCGTCGCCGCCGCCACCCGCCTGCTCACCGACCCCGCCGCCCACGCCGCGTTCTCCCGGCAGCCCAACCCGTACGGGGACGGGCACGCCGCGGAGCGCATCGTCGACGCGCTGGAGCACCTGGTCTTCGCCTCCCCCGTGCCGCAGACGTCGGGGCCCGGCTTCGTGCGCGGCCAGGTGCTGGAGTGGGCGGGCTTCCACCGCACCGACGCCGTCGACGGGCCGGAGTTCGTGCGCGAGCCCACGCCGGTGGACCGCGTGCCGGCGGACCTCGAGGGCGTGGTCATCGCCCCGCGGTCGACGGTCGCCCCCTACGGTGCACTGGCCGACGGGGCGGCCGGGTGAGCGGCGCCGCAGCGGCGGCGACGGTCGCCGCGACCGCCCCCTGGTGGGACCCGTACCGCGGCATGCCGGTGGGCGTGCAGGTGCTCATGTGGTTCCTGCTCGCCCTCACGCTCGTCACCGTCGGGGTGATCGTGTGGCTCGTGGTGCGCGCGTGGTTCGAGCGCCGCCGGCAGCGCCGCGCCGTCGAGCGGGCGCGGGAGGACGAGTACCTGTGGGTCTTCGTGGTCCCCGCGCTGAACGAGGAGGTGACGATCGCCGACAGCGTCAGCCGCCTCGTCGCCGTGCAGGCCACGCACAAGGCGATCGTCGTCGTCGACGACGGTTCCGACGACGGCACCCCCGAGGTGCTCGCCCGGCTGCGCGCCGTGGTGCCCGAGCTGAAGGTGCTGCGCCGCGAGCTGCCGAACGCCCGCGTGGGCAAGTCCGCCGGCCTCGACGACGCGTGGGAGTTCGTCCACGACCAGGTCCTCACCGGCCGGTACGCCGGCTGGCCGACGACGCGCGTCGTCGTCGGGGTCGTCGACGCCGACGGACGCATCCCCGCCGACGCGCCGCGCGCCCTGGCCGGGGCGTTCACGGACGAGCGGGTGGGCGGCGTGCAGGCGCTGGTGCGCATCTACAACCGCCGGCACTACCTCACCTGGGGCCAGGACGTGGAGTTCGGGGTGATGGCGTACGTCTACCAGCTCGGGCGCTCCGCCTGGGGGACGGCGAACATGGGCGGCAACGGGCAGTACGTGCGCCTCGCCGCGCTGGACGACGTCGTCGTCACGGAGAACCTGCCGCCCGGCGTCGAGCGGGGCCCGTGGCGCGACCGCCTCACCGAGGACCAGGACATCGGGGTGCGCCTGATCCGCGCCGGCTGGCTCGGCCGGCAGACCGTGCTGACGAGCGTGGACCAGCAGGGCGTGACCCGCCTGCGCCGCCTGTTCACGCAGCGCGTCCGCTGGGCGCAGGGCAACTGGCAGGCGTTCTCGCTGCTGCGCGGGGCGCTGCGCGCGCCCGTGTCGCTGGGCGCGCGGCTCGACCACGTCGCGTACCTGCTCATGCCCCTGCTGCAGCTCCTCATGGGGCTCGGCCTGGTGCTCTCGCTGGCGTTCTGGCTGTTCGGCGGCGTCCCGTTCGTCTCCGGCTGGTGGCCGTCGCTCGTGTTCTTCGCGACGCTCACGCTGGTGCCGAGCTTCCTCACGCTGCTCATGACGACCGAGCCCGGGCGGCACCCGTTCCTGCGGGCGGTGTTCGGGCTCGTCCCGTACATGCTCTACACCTGGCTGCTGTGGCCGGTCGTCACCGTGGCGCTGGTCCGCGAGCTGGCCGGGCGGCGCAGCTGGACCAAGACGGACCGCGAGCCGCTCGACGCCAACCTCCCCGACGAGGCCGAGCAGCACCCCGCGCCGACGACCTGAGGGTCACGACGCCGCGAGGCGCGCCTTCTCCTTCTCGACGTCGAACGTGGCTGCGGGCCACTGCGGGTCGATGTCCTCGAGCGCGTCCAGGAGGAGCGCCTGGACCGCCAGGCGGGCGTACCACTTGGCGTTCGCGGGGACGACGTACCAAGGCGCGTGGTCGGTGGAGGTGCGCTCGAAGACGGTCTGGAACGCGTCCATGTACCGGGGCCACTCCAGGCGCTCGTCGACGTCGCCCGGGTTGTACTTCCAGTGCTTGTCGGGGCGATCCAGCCGCTCGCCGAGCCGCGCCTTCTGCTCCTCGGGCGAGATGTGCAGCATGACCTTGACGATCCGCGTGCCCCGCGCGACCAGCTCGGACTCGAACGCGTTGATCGCGCCGTACCGCCGCTCGATCTCGTCCGGCGACGCGAGCTCGCGCACCTTCCCGATGAGCACGTCCTCGTAGTGCGAGCGGTCGAAGACCCCGATGTACCCGGCCTCGGGCACCTCCTTCTCGACGCGCCACAGGAAGTCGTGGGCCAGCTCCTGCGGCGTCGGCTTCTTGAACGCCACGAGGTGCACGCCTTGCGGGTCGGTGGCGCCGATGACGTGCCGCACGATGCCGCCCTTGCCCGCGGAGTCCATCGCCTGGAGCACCAGCAGCACGGCCGGCGCGGACGGGTCCTCACGGCTCTGGGCGTACAGGCGTTCCTGCAGCTCGTCGAGCTCCTGCTCGCCGGCGAGCAGGTCGGCGGCGCCGTCCTTCTTCTTCCCGTCGTACCCGGGCTTGGAGTCCGGGTCGACGTCCGCGAGCCGGAACCCCGGCCCCACCTTCAGGAGCTCGCCCGGCTCGCCCGACCACCCACGCTGGCTTCTCGCGACCATGCGCACATCATGGCGGACGCGACCGGGCCCGTCGCCCCCAAGGGGACGACGGGCCCGGTCGAAGCTCGCGAGGGCGGGGCGGCCCTACGGCCGCGCGGCGCGCTCCGCGGCTTCCACCGCGTTGCGGAACAGCATGGCGATCGTGGTGGGGCCCACGCCGCCGACGCGGGGCGTGATCGCCCCGGCGACCTCGGCGCACGACTCGTCCACGTCCGGCAGCAGCTTGCGGCCCTCGTAGCGGACCCCGCCACCGACCACCGTGACGCCCGGCGTCAGGTGCTCGGGCTGCAGGATGCCCGGGACGCCGGCGGCCGCGATCACGATGTCGGCCCGCCTGGTGTACTCCGGCCAGTCCGGCACCCCGGTGTGGACCACGGTGACGGCCGCGTTCGCCGTCGGGCGCTTCTGCGAGAGCAGCAGGGCCAGGGGCCGTCCGAGCGTCGTGCCACGGCCGAGGATGCAGACCTCACGACCGGCGACCGGGATCTCGTAGTACGCCAGCAGCGTCTCGATCCCCGCCGGCGTCGCCGGCACCGGGCCGGGCATCCCGAGCGCGAGGCGCCCCATGTTCACGGGGTGCAGGCCGTCGACGTCCTTGTCCGGGTCCAGCGCGAGCATGGCCGCGTCGAAGTCGATCTGCGGGGGCGTCGGGTTCTGGATGAGGACGGAGTCGACGTCGTCGGCGTCGTTCATCTCCCGCACCGCCGCCAGGACGTCCGCCTGGGTGGCGTCCTGCGGCAGGTGGATGTGCGGCGAGGTGAACCCGAGCTCGGTCGCCTTGTCCATCTTCATCCGGATGTACCCGGCGCTCGCCGAGTCGTCCCCGACGAGGATCGTGCCGAGGCCGGGGCGGTGCCCCGCGGCGACCAGCGCGTCGATCCGCGGGGCGAGGTCCGCGAAGAC
This sequence comes from Isoptericola sp. NPDC056578, assembly GCF_042793275.1. Lineage (NCBI taxonomy): Bacteria > Bacillati > Actinomycetota > Actinomycetes > Micrococcales > Promicromonosporaceae > Isoptericola > Isoptericola sp. NPDC056578. The sequence goes on along the minus strand of NZ_JBHTVC010000037.1, from coordinate 25,544 downwards.
CGCGTCCGCGACCGGCCTGCCCGGCAGCAGGCGGGCCGTCACTGCTGCAGCCCGGGGTAGAGCGGGAAGTCCGCCGTCAGCTTCGCGACGCGGGCCGCGAGGCCGTCGACGTCGGCCGCCGCGCCGTCGCGCAGGGCGACCGCGATGATGTCCGCGACCTCGGTGAACTCGGCGTCGCCGAACCCGCGGGTGGCGAGCGCCGGCGTGCCGATGCGCAGGCCGGAGGTGACGCGCGGCGGGCGCGGGTCGAACGGCACGGCGTTGCGGTTCACGGTGATGCCGGCGTCGTGCAGGAGGTCCTCGGCCTGCTGGCCGTCGAGCGACGAGTGGCGCAGGTCGACCAGCACGAGGTGCACGTCGGTGCCGCCGGTGAGGACGGAGACGCCCTGCTCCGCGACGTCCGCCTGCGACAGGCGCTCGGCGATGATCTGGGCACCGCGCAGCGTGCGCTCCTGGCGGTCCTTGAACTCGTCGGTGCCCGCGACCTTGAACGCGACGGCCTTGGCCGCGATCACGTGCATGAGCGGGCCGCCCTGCTGGCCCGGGAACACGGCCGAGTTGATCTTCTTGGCGTGCTCCTCCTTGCTGAGGATGAAGCCGGAGCGGGGGCCGCCGATGGTCTTGTGCACCGTGGAGGACACGACGTCGGCGTGCGGCACCGGGCTCGGGTGCAGACCCGCGGCGACGAGGCCCGCGAAGTGCGCCATGTCGACCCACAGCTTGGCGCCGACCTCGTCCGCGACCTCGCGGAAAGCGGCGAAGTCGAGGTGGCGCGGGTACGCCGACCAGCCGGCGATGATGACGTCGGGGCGGTGCTCGAGGGCGCGCTTGCGCACCTCGTCCATCTCGATCCGGTACGACTGCGGGTCCACGCCGTAGGCGCCGACGTCGTAGAGCTTGCCGGAGAAGTTGATCTTCATGCCGTGCGTGAGGTGGCCGCCGTGGGCCAGCTCGAGGCCGAGGATCTTGTCGCCCGCGTTGATGAGGGCGTGCAGCACGGCCGCGTTGGCCTGCGCGCCGGAGTGCGGCTGCACGTTGGCGGCCTCGGCGCCGAACAGGTCCTTGGCGCGGGCGATCGCGAGGTTCTCCGCGATGTCGACCTGCTCGCAGCCGCCGTAGTAGCGGCGGCCCGGGTAGCCCTCGGCGTACTTGTTGGTGAGGACGCTGCCCTGCGCCTGCAGGACGGCGCGCGGCACGAAGTTCTCGCTCGCGATCATCTCGAGGGTGTCGCGCTGACGGGTCAGCTCGCCCTCGAGGACGGCGGCGATCTCGGGGTCGAGCTCGGCGAGGGGCGCGTTGAACGTGGGGTCGGGAGTGCTCATCTGGCGTTCTCCAGCTGTGTCGGACGGACGTGTCGGACGACGACCGGGCCCAGGCGAACGACCCGTCGTCTGCACAGCGCGTCGCTCCCCGGTGGTGATCCACCTGTACGCCAGTCGCGACCCTCGCGATCCTAGCAGCGCGCCCTCCGCCCCGGTCGAGACCTGCACGCCGCGCGCCCCGAACGGCCGGCGAGGCACCCGGGCGCCCGCGAGGTAGCTGCAGTCACCGCGAGGTAGCTCGAACCTCGGCGAGGTAGTTCAGGCCACCGCGAGGTAGTTCGGATCACCGCGAGGTAGTCCTGGAGCCGACGAGGTAGTGGTCGATCTGCCGACAGACGTCTCCGATGACACCCCCGTCCGAGCTACCTCGCGGGAGCTCGCACTACCTCGCGGCCGATCGAACTACCTCGCGGTGACCCGAACTACCTCGCGGGATCGCGGACTACCTCGCAGGATCACGGACTACCGGGTGGGAGCTCGCGCTACCTCGCCGGGGCTCGGACGACATCGCCCTGGGCTCGACGATCGTCGTGGCTCCTTGATCCGTCGCGACTTCTTCATCGTTGCAGGGCCGTGACCTGGGCCACTTGACCGCGCCCGTGAGGCCGTGCCAGATTGGGCGCCGTCGATGGCTCTTCATCGATGTAAACCGCATCGGGGCGACGCCGCGCCGGAGCGGACCGGATCTCCCCGAGAGGACCCCGTGATGAGGAAGTCACGCCTGATCGCCGGCATCGCCGCCGCGCTGGTGGCCACCAGCACCCTCGCCGCCTGCGGCTCCGGCGGCGGGAGCGGCGCCGACGACGGCACGCTCACGTTCATGTTCCGCGGCGGCGACGACGAGAAGAAGGCCTACCAGGAGGCCATCGACCGCTTCACCGAGGACACCGGCGTGAAGGTCAAGATGATCGTCACCTCGGCCGACCAGTACGCCCAGAAGCTCCAGGCGGCCGTCGCGGGCAACAAGGTGCCCGACGTCTTCTACATCGAGCAGGCCAGCCTGCAGTCCTACGTCGGCTCGGGCGTCCTCATGGACATCACGGACCAGGTCGCCGAGCAGGGGGTGGACCTCGACAACATCTGGCCGTACGGCGTCGACTCCTACCGTTTCGACGGCACGACCCAGGGCACCTCCGAGGGCCAGCTGTACGGCCTGCCCAAGGACATCGGCCCGTTCGCGTTCGGCTACAACGCCGACCTGCTGAAGGAGGCCGGCGTCGAGCGACCGGACCCCGACGAGCCCCTCACCTGGGACGAGTGGCTCGAGATCTGCAAGAAGCTCACCCAGGACACGGACGGCGACGGCGAGACCGACCAGTGGGGCACCGGCCTCAACGTGCAGTGGAACTCGCAGTCCTTCGTCTGGAGCAACGGCGGCGACTGGACCAACGAGGACCACACGCAGGTCACCGTCGACACCCCCGAGTTCGCCGAGGCCATCCAGTTCATCGCCGACCTCACCGAGGAGGGCGTCACCCCGAACCCCGAGCAGGCGCAGACCCTCGACACCTACCAGCGCTTCATGGCCGGGGAGATCGGCTTCTTCCCCGTCGGCCCGTGGGACATGAGCGTCTACAACGACCTCGACTTCGAGTACGACCTCATGCCCTGGCCCGTCGGCAAGACCGGCGAGACGGCCACCTGGGTCGGCTCGCTCGGCATCGGCGTCTCCGCCACGACCGCCCTGCCCGAGGACGCCGTGAAGCTGGCCACCTATCTGTCCACGGACGAGACGGCGCAGCAGACCCTCGTCGACGCCAGCATCCAGATCCCGAACCGGATCGACACGGCGCAGGAGTGGGCCGGCGAGGTCGAGAAGGACGACTCGCTGAAGCCGAAGAACCGCCAGGAGTTCCTCGACATCGCCGAGGACTACGGGCGCGAGATGCCCGCGTCGTTCACCTACGGCGCCGAGTGGTACGACGAGCTCTGGGTCGGCATCCAGCCCGTGCTCGACGGCAAGCAGCAGGCGGCCGACTACCTCGCCGAGGTGCAGCCGCGCATGCAGGAGCTGCTCGACCAGTCGAACGCCCAGGCGGAGCAGGCCGCGGCGGCGGGCTCCGCGCCCTGATCCGGCCCCTCCCCTGACCTCGCGGTGGGGGGGGGCCCCCCCCCCCGCCGCCGCGCCGCGGTTCTCGACCCGCCCGCCCGCGCCGGTGCCCACCGCCGTCGGCACGTCGAAGCGCAGCGCCGGCTCGCGGGCGCCCTGCACCCCG
>NZ_JBHTVC010000037.1:0-21996 GCF_042793275.1 Isoptericola sp. NPDC056578 | reverse complement strand
GCCCCTCCCGGGCGGCCGCACCGCACCCCGCCCCCGCACGTCCCCCTCGCACGTCCCTGGACGAAGGAGTCTGCGATGACGTCCACCGCCACGCCGGCCACGGCCGGCACCCGCCCCCCGGCGCCGGACCCCGCCCCCGCGCCGCCACGACGCGGCGGGACCTCGCGGCTCCACCGCACCGAGAAGAGGTGGGCGCTGCTCTTCGTCGCCGCGCCCGTGCTCGGCTACCTGCTCTTCATCCTCTACCCCACCCTCTTCGCGCTGTACGCGTCGCTGACGCGGTGGAACGGGCTGGGGCCGATGCAGTTCATCGGGCTCGACAACTACGTCGCCCTGCTGGGCGACGAGCGGTTCCGCCAGACCCTCTTCAACACGTTCTTCTACATGATCGGCATCCCGATCGGGCTCGCGATCTCGCTGGCGCTCGCCGTGATGATGAACCGGAAGATCTTCGGTCGCGCCGCGTTCCGGGCCATCTACTACGTCCCCGTGATCTCGTCCATCGCCGCGATCGCGATCCTGTGGCAGTGGGCGTACAACGGCGACTTCGGTCTGGTGAACCAGTTCCTGGGGCTCTTCGGGATCGACGGCCCGAACTGGCTGGCCGACCCCCTCTGGGCCAAGCCCGCCATCATCCTGATGGCGGTCTGGAAGGGGCTCGGGTACTCGATGCTGCTGTACCTGGCCGCGATCCAGTCCGTGCCCCGTTCCCTCTACGAGGCGGCCGAGCTCGACGGCGCCGGCGGCTGGCAGAAGTTCCGCTCCATCACGCTGCCGATGGTGCAGCCGGTGACCTTCTTCCTCATCGTCACGCAGGTCATCGGCGGCGCGATGATCTTCATCGAGATCCAGATCATGACGCCCACCGGCGGCCCCGAGTACTCGACGGCCTCGGTCGTCTACCACATCTGGCTGCAGGCGTTCCGGTACCAGCAGATGGGCTACGCCACCGCGATGTCGGTGGTGCTCGGGCTCCTCATCCTCGTCATCACGCTCATCCAGTTCCGGCTGAACCGGCGCAACGCCGGCTTCGTCGTCGACTGAGGCCCGGGAGACACCATGACCACCACGACGCCCGACATCACGCCCGGAACCCCGCCCGGAACCCTGACCGGCACCCCGCCCGGCGCGCGCCTCGGCCGCACGGCACGCTCGCGCCTCACCGACACGGTCGTGTGGATCGTCCTCGCGGCGGGCGCGGTCTTCATGATCGCCCCGCTGGTGTGGATGCTCTCCACCTCCCTGAAGACGAAGCTCGAGGTCTTCGCCCTGCCCCCGGTGTGGATCCCGGAGGTGCCCCAGTGGGACACCTACGTCCGCATGTGGACGGACTCCTACGTCCTCGACGGCATCAAGAACAGCCTCGTCGTGTCGCTCAGCGTCACGGTGATCGGGACGTTCACCTGCTCGCTGGCGGCGTTCGCCCTCGCCAAGATGCGGATGCCGTTCAAGAACGCGATCTTCATCGGCCTGCTCACCGGCATCATGATCCCGTTCCCGACGATCATGATCCCGCAGTTCGTGATGTTCTCGAAGATCGGCTGGGTGGACACGCTGTGGCCCCTGATCGTCCCCGCGATCTTCGGCAACATCGTGATGATCTTCTTCCTGCGCCAGTACCTGTCGAGCGTGCCGGACTCCCTGGTCGAGGCGGCCAAGATCGACGGGGCGTCGTACTGGCAGATCTTCTGGCGCATGATCATGCCGATCATCCGACCGGCGGTCGCCGCCCAGTTCATCCTCTGGTTCATGGCGGTCTGGAACGACTACCTGGCGCCGATCCTGTACCTGAACACGCCGGAGCGGCAGACGCTGCAGGTCGTCATCGCCAACATGAACGTCCAGTACGCGACCCAGCGCGACTACCCGCTGATCATGGCCGCGTCCGTCGTCGCCGTGCTGCCCATCCTCGTGGTCTTCCTGATCTTCCAGCGGCAGATCATCGAGTCCGTCGCGCTCACCGGCACGAAGGGCTGATGATGACCCAGACCGACACGGCCACGCCGCCCGACACCGCCGCCTGGGGCGGGCGCCACGTGCACGACCCCACCGCGGTACGGGACGACGACGGCGTCTACTGGCTCTTCTCCACGGACGCGCGCTCCGACGGCCCGGTCCGCGGTGGCGTCCAGGTGCGACGCTCCGCCGACCTCGTGACGTGGGACTTCCACGGGTGGGCGCTGCCCGGCGTCCCCGCGCCCGCGGCGGCGTGGTCGGGCGCCGAGGGCCTGTGGGCGCCCGAGGTCGTGCGCGTCGAGACGCCGGCCGGCACGACGTGGCGGATGTACTACTCGGCGTCGACCTTCGGCTCGCGCCGCTCGGCGATCGGCCTGGCGGAGGCGCCGCACCCGGCCGGCCCGTGGACCGACCGGGGCGTCGTCGTGGCGAGCGACCACGCCGACCCGCCCGCGGGGCTCGGCCACCCCAACGCCATCGACGCGAACGTCGTGATCGAGCCGGACGGGACGCAGTGGCTCGTGTACGGGTCGTTCTTCGGCGGGATCCACGTGCTCCCGCTCGACGGCGCCACCGGGTTCGTGGCGGACGGCTTCGCGCCCGCCCTGGGCGAGCTGCACGCCGCACCGGGCCGCCTGCTGGCGCGCCGGGCGCGGGCGGCCGACGGCGCGGTCGAGGGGGCGTTCGTGCTCCCCCGGCCCGGCGGCGGATGGGCACTGCTCGTCTCGTACGACTCGCTCGCGGGCAGCTATCACCTCCGGTCCGCCGTCGGCGACGCCGTCCCGGGCCCGTACCGTGACCGCGCCGGTCGCCTCATGACCGATGTCGACGCCGACCCGTGGACGGTCGGCGTGCCCGTGCTGTCCGGGCACCGGCTCGCCGGCGGTCCCGGGATCCTGGCTCCCGGCCACGCGTCCGTGCTCACGGAGCGGGTCCCCGCCGCGGCCCCCGAGGCGGGCTCGCACGTACGCCAGCTGCTGGTGCACCACGTGCGCGACGCGGACGCCCCCACCGAGCACCGGCTCCAGCTGCGGCGGCTCGTGTGGACGCACGACGGCTGGCCGCTCGTCGCGCCCCAACCGTGGGCCGGCCCCGAGCGCGAGGTGGACGACGTCTCCCGCTGGCCTTCCGACCCGGCCGTCCTCGACGGCACGTGGGAGCAGCTCACCCCGGGCACGGACCCGACGCACGTGCAGGACGGCGCCGCGGGTCCGCTGGAGGCCCGGGCCGCGGTGCGGTCCCTGGGCGGGGGGCGGTTCGCCTGGACCGCACCCGACGGCGCGGCCGTGTCCGCCGTCGTGCACCCGGCGTGGGACGCCGTGCGCGACCGCGCCACCCTGTGCCTCGTGGCGCTCGACGACACGGGACGCGTCACCCTCGCGACGAGGCTCCCGTGACGGCCCCCGTGCCGGACCGCGCGGCGGTGCGCACCGCCGTGGCCGACGCCGAGGTGCCCGGCTGGGCCGGCGGCGTCATGCTGGCGCTGCGCTGGGCGACCCTCCTCGTCGAGGTCACCGCCATGGTGGTGCTGGGCGCCCTCGCCGGCGGCGTGCTGCTCGGCCTCGGCCCGGCGCTGCGGGCGGGTGGGGTCGTCGCCGCCCGGATGACGGCGGAGCCCACGCCCTGGCGCACGTTCTGGCGTACGTGGCGCGACAGGTTCGGCCGCACCGCCGCACTCTTCGCTCCCGTCTGGGCGGTCGCCGGGCTGCTGTGGCTCGACGCCGGGGCGCTGGGCCTGCTCGACGGCTCGGACCTGCTCGGCGGGCCCGGGCGTGCGGTCCTCACCGGCGGCCTGGTGGTCGTCGGTGCGTGGGGCGCCGTCGTCCTCGCCTGCTGGCCTGTGGTGGTCGTGCGGTACGCGAGCGGGCCGGTGGCGACCTGGCGCCTCCTGCTGCTGCTCCCCCTGCTCGCCCCGGCGACGTCGGTCGCGATCCTCGTCGTGGCCGCGGCCCTGCTCGTGGCCGCCTGGGCGCTGCCGCTGCTGGCCGTCCTCGTGGTCCCGGGCTTCTGGCTGTGGGCCACGGGCCGCCTCGCCGCCGACCGGCTCGACCGGATCGACGCCCAGGTCTCGGGAGGGTCCGCGGCCTGAGGGACATTCCACAAGAACTCTTGTACAACACCCCTTGTGGGTTTACGGTGGCGGGATGACGCAGCCACCCGCCCCCACCGAGGGCACCCCGCAGGACGGCGCACCCGACCCGCACGCGGTGCGCACCGTCACCGAGGCGAAGGCGCTCGCCGCCCTCGCCAACCCCTACCGGGCGCGACTCATGGACGCGCTCAAGGTCGACGGCCCCTCCACCGCGTCCGCGCTCGCCCGCCGCACGGGGCAGGCCGTCGGCAGCGCCAGCCACCACCTCAAGGTGCTGCACGACGCCGGCCTCGTCGCCGAGGCCCCTGAGCTCGCCCGCGACCGACGCGAGCGCTGGTGGCGCCTCGTCGCGCCACGGCTGCGCTGGTCGCGTCAGGAGTTCGCCGCGGACGCCGCCGCCGTGACCGCCGCGCAGGCCGCCGAGGCGCTCCACCTCCAGCGCCAGTTCGACCGGGTCCGGGAGTGGCAGGCCAACGCCGGGTCGGCGCCCGAGTGGGACGGCGCCGCGTTCGCGACCGAGACCTGGGTGCACCTGTCCCCGGAGGAGCTCGCTGCGCTCGGCGAGGAGATCACGGCCGTCCTCGTGCGGTGGGCCGAGCGCCCGCAGCCGGACGACGGTGTCGAGCGCGAGCCCGTGCTCGTCTTCGGCCGCGGGTTCCCCGCGCAGCCATGACCGCCGCGGCAGGCCACCGGGTCGTCCCCGCCGGCACCGGCACCGTCCCCCTGGCGCGCAACCGCGGGTTCCGCCGGCTCTGGTTCGGGGAGGGCGTCAGCGTGCTGGGCAACGCCACCACGTCGGTGCTGCTGCCCCTCGTCGCGGTGCTCGAGCTCGACGCCGGGGCGGCCGTCGTCGGCCTGCTCACCGCGGCGGCGTGGCTGCCGTGGCTCGTGATCGGCCTGCCCGCCGGCGCGTGGGTCGACCGGCTCCCGGCGCGGGCCGTGATGATCGCGGCCGACCTGGTGGCCGCCGTCGCCATCGGCAGCGTGCCCGTCGCGGCCGCGCTCGACGTGCTGACCCTGCCGCACCTGGTCGGCGCCGCGCTCGCCGCGGGCGTCAGCACGGTCTTCTTCCGCACCGCCTACATCGTGCTCCTCCCCCAGGTCGTGCCCGACGAGCAGCTCGAGGCCGCGAACGCGCGCCTGCTCGGCACCGAGTCGGGCATGCAGGTGGCGGGCCCGGGGATCGGCGGCGCCATGGCCCAGGCGCTCGGCGCCGCCGCCGGGCTGGCCCTGGACGCGGCGAGCTTCCTCGTCTCGGCGCTGTGCCTCTGGCGCGTCCGTCCCGTGCGCCGGCCCGAGCGCCCGCCCACCGCCCCGCTGCGGGTGCGCATCCGCGAGGGCGTGGCGTTCGTCGCCTCCGACCGCTACCTGCGCTGGTTCGTCGTCGTCGGCGGGATCTCCAACTTCGGTCTCACCGGGTACACCGCGCTGCTCGTGCTGTTCCTCGTGGACACCGTCGGCCTGGGCCCCTCGGCGCTGGGCGTCGTGATGACCGTCGGCGCGTGCGGCGGGCTGCTCGGCGCCACCGTGGCGACCTGGCTCAGCCGGCGCCTCGGCAGCGCCCGCGCCACGGTGCTGCTGATCGTCGCCGGCGGGCCCCCCGCGCTCCTGGTCGGGCTCGGGGGCGGCGGCGCGCGGGTCGCGTGGACCGTCGCCGGCCTCTTCCTGGTCGGGCTCGCGGTGGTCTCCGGGAACGTGCTGCGCGGGGCCTGGCGGCAGCGCTACGTGCCGCAGCCGCTGATGGGCCGCGTCGTGACGACGAGCCAGTTCGTCAACTTCGGCACGATGCCGCTCGCCGGGCTGGCCGCGGGCGCCCTGGGCGAGGTGCTGGGCGTGCGCGAGACCGTGCTGCTCATGGCGGCCGTGCACTGTGCCGCCTGCCTCAGCGCGCTGCGCAGCCCGTTGCGCGGCCTGCGGGAGATGCCGGCACCGCGGGAGATGCCGCGGGTCGTCACGCCGTCGCGCTGACCGGCGGAACGATCTCCTCGTTGCCCCCGGGCTGCACGGCCACCACCTTCTCCATGCCCTCCGCGGCGTCGCCGGTGGACTCCCGGCCCACGACCCGCGAGTCCGGGATCACCCGGCGGAACGGGCGCTCGTCGCCGCCCGCGATCCGCTCGACGAGCAGGTCCACCGCCGTGCGGGCGATCTGCTCGCGCCCCGGGTCCACGGAGCTGAGGGTCGGCACCGAGTAGCGCACGTCGTCGACGTCGTCGAAGCCGATCAGCGCGACGTCGTCCGGCACCTCGATCCGGCGGGCGTGCAGCGCGTGCAGCGCGCCGAGCGCCATCGCGTCGTTGAGGGCGAAGACCGCGTCGATCTCGACGCCCGAGTCGAGCAGCCGGGCCATGGACTCCGACCCGGTCGAGCGGTGCCACAGCCCGGCCTCGGAGACGAGCGCCGGGTCGTACGGGAGCCCGGCGGCTTCCAGGCCCTGCCGGTAGCCCTCGGTGCGCAGGGCGGCGGAACCGACCAGCTCGCCCTCGTGCGCGCCCACGACGGCGATTCGCTTCCGGCCCAGCGACGCCAGGTGCAGGGTGGCGGCGCGGGCGGCGGCCACGTTGTTCATCGTCACGTGGTCGGCGGGGGCGTCGAAGACGCGCTCGCCCAGCACCACGAGCGGGAAGTCCACCGCGAACAGCTCCACGTCGTCCTGGCCGAGCGCCAGCGGCGAGAAGATCACGCCGTCCGTGAGGTGGCGCCGCCGGCCGTCGAGCAGCTCGATCTCGCGCTCGCGCACCGACCCGGTCTGCTCGATGAGCACGGTGAGGCCCTGCTCCTCGGCGGAACGGATCACGGAGTCCGCGAGCTCCGCGAAGTACGGCAGCCGCAGCTCCGGCACGGCGAGCGTGATCATGTCCGTGCGCTGGGTGCGCAGGTTGCGCGCCGTGGTGTTGAGGCGGTAGCCGAGGTGCTCGATCGCCTCCTCGACGCGCCGGCGGGTCTCGGGCCGGATGTGCGGATACCCGTTGACGACGTTCGACACCGTCTTGATCGACACGCCGGCCCGCTGGGCCACGTCGTGCATGGTCACGCGCATGCCGCTCACCTTCCCGACCGCCCTCGGTCGCCGGGCCGCGCCGATGCCGCGGCCGGGACCCAGACCCGCATCGGACCCTCTCCTCGATTGCCCCACACAGCGTAGGGCACGGCCCGGACCTGCAGCTCCACGGTGCCGCGCGCGTCGTCGGACGCCGCGTCGCCGTCCACGGTGCGGTAGAGCGCGAGCCCCGCGGACGGCGTCGCGCGCCCGGCACCGAGCAGCGTCGCCCCCACGCCCAGGGCGTCGTCCGGCGGCCCCACCTCGAGGCCGGCGGCGAGGTCGAGCGTCACGTCCTCGAGGACGACCCCGGGGTGGTCGACCTGCTCCAGGCAGTGCACCACGGGCCCGCGGGCCAGGGCGACGCAGCCGCGCGCGGCGTCGACGTGCGGGTGCGCGGCGAGCGCCCTCGGCTCCATCGGCAGGCTCAGCCGCACGCGGCGCGCGCCCGCGCCGACCCGCAGGTAGCCGCGCGCGTCGAGCGCCGTGGCGGCGTCGACGGCCTCGCCGTCCACCTCCAGCCGGGTGCGCGCGGGGTCCGCCCAGCCGGGCAGCCGCAGCGCGAGCGGCACCGGCGACGGCTCGTCCGCGGTGAGGTGGACGTCGCCGTCCCACGGGTAGCCGGTGCGCACCTGCACGCGCACGCCCTCCCCCGCGCCGAGCCCGGCATCGGGAGCGACGTCGAGGTCGGCGTCGCCGTACAGGTGCACGGCGAGCGCGCCGTCCTCGGCGTCCCGGGTGGCGACCATCGTGTGCAGCGACGCGACGAGCCGGGCCAGGTTGGGCGGGCAGCAGGCGCAGGCGAACCAGCCGCGCCGGCCGGAGGCCTGGTACTCGTCCGTCCCGTCGTGGCCGGTGCGCACCTGCAACGGGTTGGAGTAGAAGAAGGCCGTGCCGTCCGTGGAGGTGGCCGCCGCGACCACGTTGAGCAGGGCGTGCTCGAGCGAGTCCGCGTACCGCGCCTCGCCGGTGGCGAGCAGCATCCGCCAGTCCCACAGCACGCTCGCCACCCCGGCGCACGACTCGGCGTACGCGCGGTCGGGCGGCAGCTCGTACGGGTCCCCGAAGGACTCGTCCTTGTGCCGCGACCCCATCCCGCCGGTGACGAAGGTGCGGCGCCCGTGCGCGTCGTCCCACTGCCGCGCGGCGGCCGCGAGCAGCGCGTCCTCGCCCGTCTCGAGATAGAGGTCGACGACGCCCGCCAGCAGGTAGAGCTGCCGCACGGCGTGCCCGGCCACCTCGTCCGCGGCGCGCACCGGCGTCGCGTCCTGGTGGTAGGCCGGCTCGAACGGGCCGGAGCCGAGGCGGCCGTGCCCGCGCAGGTCGAGCATCCGCCGGGCGGCCTCCCGGTACGCAGGGTCGCCCGTCTCGCGGTAGAGCTCCACGAACGCCGACTCGACCTCCGGGTGCCCGCACACGAGCTCCTCGCCGTCGGCCAGGCGGGACACGACGTCGTCCGCCCACGCCATCGCGACGTCGAGGAGGTCGTCCTGGCCCGTGGCGCGCGCCCGCGCGATCCCCGCCTGCACCAGGTGGCCGAGGACGTACAGCTCGTGTCCCCAGCGCAGGTCGGCGTACGGGGCGGCGGACGGCGCGCCGCCGGACCCGGCGGGGGCGCCGAGCACGTGCGAGTCCAGGTAGCCCGACGGCGCCTGGGCACGGCGCAGCAGGTCGACGACGCGCCGCACCTCCTCCTCGTGCCGCGGGGCGCCGGCACGGGCCGACTCCCAGGCGACCGCCTCGAGCGTCTTGTGCACGTCGGAGTCCGCGAAGTTGAAGCCGCGGTACGGGCCGTCGTGACGCTCGGGATCGGCCGGGTCGAGCAGGCGGCGCAGGTTGTCCAACGCCCCCGACGTCTCGAGCGCCGTCAGGCAGTGCGGCAGGGTCGCGGCGGCGTTGCGCTCCTGCCACCGCCCGAGCACGCCGGCCGGCCCGAGCCGCGCCGCGCCCGCGGGCAGCGGGCGGGTGCGCGCCGCGGGCAGCGCGCCGCCCACGGGCCCCGCCCCGCCCGGGGCGCCGTCGCGCGTCACTTGATCGACCCGAGGGACAGCCCGCCCTGCCAGTACTTCTGCAGGGCGAGGAACGCCACGATCAGCGGCAGGATCGACACCAGCGCGCCGGTGGTGATGAGGTTCCACACCTGCTCGCCGCCCGCGCCCGCGTTCGACAGCGTCTGCCACTGGTTGATGCCCACGGTGACGGGCAGCAGCTGCGGGTCGCGCAGCACCGCCAGCGGGAGGAAGAAGTTGTTCCACGTCGCGACGGTCGTCAGCAGCAGCACCGTGACGAACGCCGGCCGCAGCAGCGGCAGGGCGACGCGGAAGAACAGGCGCAGCTCCCCCGCGCCGTCGACGCGTCCGGCGTCGAGCATCTCGTCCGGGATGGCGTCCACGGCGTACACGCGCACGAGGTAGACGCCGATCGGGCTGAGCAGCGACGGCAGGATCACGGCCCACATCGTGTTGATCATGCCGAGCTGGCTCAGCAGCACGAACGTGGGGATCGTCAGCGCCGTCAGCGGCACCATCACGGAACCGAGCAGCATCGAGAAGTAGAGGTTGCGGCCGCGGAACCGGTACTTGGCCAGGGCGTACCCGGCCAGCACGGCGAGCACCGTGGACCCCACGCCGCCGACGATCGCGTACACGAACGAGTTGCGCATCCACGTCCAGTAGATGCCGCCCTGGTAGGTGAACAGCTGCTTCACGTTGTCCCACAGCGCGAACTCGTCGTTGAACCACAGGGCGCCGCCGGAGCCCACGAACAGCCCGCTGTTCGACTTCGTGGACCCGACCACGAGCCACCACAGCGGCACGACGAAGTAGAGCACCGCGAGGAGCAGGAACAGGTGGGAGCCGATCCGGCGCTGTCCGATCCGGCGCTGTCCGGCCCGGCGCTGTCCGGCCCGGCGCGGGGAGGTCTGCTGCGTCGTCGCCGTCGTCATCACTTCAGTCCGCTCTGCTTGCGGGTGGCGTACAGGAAGACGTACGACCCGATGAACACGAGGATCCCCAGCGCGAACGCGATCGTGGAGGCGTAGTTGAACTGGCTGTAGGAGAACGCCATCGAGTACGCGTACATGTTCGGGGTGTAGGTGGTGGGGATCGCGCCCTGCGCGACCGACCGCAGCACCGTCGGCTCGGTGAAGAACTGCAGGGTGCCGATGAGCGCGAACACCACGATCATCACCATCGACGACGCGATCATCGGGATCTTGATCCGGAACGCGATCGCCCAGTTCCCGGCGCCGTCGAGCCTGGCCGCCTCGTACACCGACGGGTCGATCGCCCGCAGCGCGGCGTAGACGATGATCATGTAGTAGCCGACCCACTGCCAGGTCACGATGTTCACCAGGGAGCCGAAGACGAGGTCGCGGCTGAGGAAGTCGGGCGCGGCCAGGCCGAAGATCCCGAAGACGTCGTTCGCGGGCCCGAACCGCGGGCTGTACAGGAAGCCCCACATGAGGGCGCCGATGACCGCGGGGATCGCGTACGGCACGAACACCAGCAGCCGCGAGGCCTTCGACAGCCGGGTGGCCAGCGTGTCGAGCACGAGCGCGATCGCCACCGCGAGGCCGATCTGGATCGGCACCATGACGAGCACGAACCGGCCCACGCGTGCCATGCCGGACAGGAAGTCCGCGTCGGTGAACACGCGCACGTAGTTCGCGACGCCGGTGAAGACGCTCTCGCCGCCCGTCGCGATGCCCTTGGTGTGCAGGCTGAGCCAGAAGGCGTACGCCAGCGGCACCAGCAGGAAGAGCACGAACACGATCGTGAACGGGGCGAGGAAGAGCCACCCCCACCACTGTCGTTTCGTGTCCAGCAGGCTCGGCCCACCGCCCCGGCTCCCGGCCCGGGCGGGCGCGGGAGCCGCCTGCGTCGTCGTCGAGGCCATCGAGGCGCTCCCTCCGGTCGCTTCCGTGCGTGTCGTCTCTGGGTGTGTCATCGGACCGTGAACCCCTGCTGCTCGGCGTAGCGCACCAGGCTGTCCTGGATGGTCGCCAGCGCGTCGGCGGCGGTCGACCCGCCCTCGACCATGTCGTAGAGGGCCATGGTCTGGCGGTCGTAGGCGTACACCTGGAACGGGCTGAACGTGAACCCCGGGTACTGCGCGGCGGCGTCGAGGAAGACCTCGCGGTTGACCTGCTGGCCGCCGAAGAACGGGTAGCGGCGGTCGGTGAACCACGGCGCGTCGAGCGCGAGGTTCCACAGCGGGAACAGGCCGGCGTCCTCGACGCCGATCTTCCACGTCTCCTCGTCGTCGAACAGCTCCATGGCGACGGTGGCGGCCGCCTCGGGGTCCGTGGCCTGCGAGGTGACGGCGAGCGCCGAGCCGCCCTGGTTCACCTGCACCGGGTCCGCCGGGTCCCACTGGGGCAGCGGCGCGGCCTTCCACTCGGCGCCGGAGTCGGCGTCCGACAGCCCTTCGAGGTAGCCCGGCCCCCACGCGGCGGCGATGTAGACGGCGTACGTGCCGTCCACCAGGGACGTGTTGTAGTCGCTGGTGAACGCGTCGTCGCTGGCCACGAGGCCGCGGTCGATGAGGTCCTCCCAGTAGGACAGGACCTGGCGCGCCTCGGGGGTGTCGACGTCGATGCCGATCTGGTCGCGCCGGGCCGGGTCGTAGTCGAACGGCGCCCAGCCGGCCTGCGCGAACAGCGCGTAGTTGAACGCGCCGCCGTTCGTCGCGTAGTTGGTGATGTAGCCGTCGTAGCCGGCGTCGCGCAGGTCCTGCGCGGCCTGGGCGAACTCGTCCCAGGTGGTCGGCGGCTCGACGCCGTACTCCTCGAAGATGTCGGCCCGGTACAGCATGCCCACGGGGCCGCCGTCGACCGGCACGGCGAACACCGAGCCGCCGCTGGAGACGTCCGACCAGGCGCCGGCCGGGAACTGGTCCTCCAGGTCGGCCGCGCCGTAGGGCGCGAGGTCCGCGAGGCCGTCGAGGATCGTGTACGTCGGCAGGATCTCCGACTCGAGCTGGATGACGTCGGGAGCGCCGGTGCCCGCCTCGAGGGCCGTGGAGAACTTGCCGTACTCGTCGGCGCCCTGGCCCGCGTTGGTCCAGCAGATCTGGACGTCGTCGTGCTGGGCGTTGAACGTGTCCACGATCTGCTCGACGGCGGGGTACCAGGCCCAGAGGGTGACGCGGGTGGCGTCGGGCTTGGTGATCTCGTTGGTGCAGCTCGTGTTGTTCGCCGAGCCCGCGTCGCCCCCGGGCGCGCACGCCGCGAGCGACAGGCCGGCCAGCCCGGCGGCCGTCGCCGCCACGGCGCGTCGCAAGCCTCTGCGCATGCCGATTCCTCCTCGAGTCGTCCGGACCCAGATCCTCCTGGGCCGATTGGTGCCGCGCGCGGCGACCGTGGTTGACTCTACATCGTTGTACACGGTGGCTTCACCATCGCCCACTTCGACGAGGAACGTGAGACCCATGACGGCTCCCCAGACCGATGCCCACCCCGACACCACTGCTCCCGACGAGGCCCCCGCCGCCGCCGGCGCCCGCGTCACGTTGCACCCCGACTTCCGCCGCGGCGCCGTCGACCGCCGTCTGTTCGGCTCGTTCGTCGAGCACCTCGGCCGCGCCGTGTACACCGGCATCTACGAGCCGGGCCACCCCACCGCCGACGAGCACGGCTTCCGCCGCGACGTCGCCGACCTCGTCCACGAGCTGGGCGTGCCGATGGTCCGCTACCCCGGCGGCAACTTCGTCTCCAACTACGTGTGGGAGGACGCCGTCGGCCCCGTCGAGCAGCGCAAGCCGTTCCTCGACCTCGCGTGGCGCACCGTCGAGCCCAACCTCGTCGGCACCGACGAGTTCCTGCAGTGGGCGGAGCGCGAGGGCGTCGAGCCGATGATGGCGGTCAACCTCGGCACCCGCGGCGTCGCGGCCGCCGCCGCCCTGGTCGAGTACTGCAACGGCGAGGCCGGCACCCGGTGGGCCGACCTGCGCATCGCCAACGGCCGCGAGAAGCCCTACGGCGTGACGCTGTGGTGCCTCGGCAACGAGATGGACGGCCCGTGGCAGATCGGGCAGAAGGACGCCCACGAGTACGGCAAGCTCGCGGCCGAGGCCGGCAAGGCCATGAAGCTCGTCGACCCGTCGATCTCGCTGATCGTGTGCGGCTCGTCGTCCATGCAGATGCCCACGTTCGGCGAGTGGGAGCGCACCGTCCTGTCGTACACGTACGACCTGGTCGACCACATCTCCATGCACGCCTACTACGAGGAGATCGACGGCGACCGCGCGTCATTCCTCGCGTCGGGCACCGCGATGGACCGCTTCATCGACCGCGTCGTCGCCTCGGCGGACGCCGTCGGCGCGGAGCGGCGCAGCGACAAGGCGATCACCATCAGCTTCGACGAGTGGAACGTCTGGTACAACACGACCCGCTTCGGCGGGGAGGAGAACCTGCCGATCCAGCGCGACGCCCCGCGCATCATCGAGGACGTCTACTCCGGCCTCGACGCCGTCGTGGTCGGCGACCTCATGGTCACCCTGCTCAACCACGCCGACCGCGTGCCGGTGGCCTGCCTCGCGCAGCTCGTCAACGTCATCGCGCCGATCATGACCGCGCCCGGCGGCGAGGCGTGGCGCCAGCCCACCTTCCACCCGTTCGCGACGACGTCGCGGCTGGCCCGCGGCACGGCGCTCGACGTGCGGGTGGACGCGCCGACGTACGACACCGCGCAGCACGGCACGGCGCCGGTCGTCACGGCCGCCGCGACCGTGGACGACGACGGCTCGCTCGGCCTGTTCCTCACGAACCGGTCCGACCGGGTGGTCGAGGTGGAGCTGGCCCACGTCGGCGCCGCGCTCGGCATCACCGAGGGCTGGCAGATGGTCGCGGACCACGAGCCCGCCGTCGATGGCGCCGAGCACGCGGCGAAGGTCGCCGAGGCCTGCTGGTCCGTCGTCGACGTCGCCTCGGCCGCGACGCCGGGTGACGCGGGCACGACCCGCGTGCGCCTCGCGCCGGAGTCCTGGACCGCCTTCGCGGGGACGTTCGCCCGCGCCTGACCGTCCCGCCCACGCCGAACAGGCGGTTGGGCACCTTGTGAGACCTCAGAAGGTGCGCAACCGCCTGTTCGGCGTCGTGTCCGGTGGCCGGCACCCGGCGGACCGGGCACTGTGACTCGCATGGGCGAGTCCCCCGCGGTCCCCCGCGCGACGTGGCGCTGGGCCCTGGCCGCCGCGACGGCGGCCGGCGTGGGCGTCGCCGCCGCCCTCGGAGCGTACGCCGACGCCCACCCGGGCGACGGCGCGCCGCTGCTGACGCTGTGGTTCACCAGCATGCTCGAGATGAAGACGTGGCTGTCCACCGCCGCCGTCACGCTCCTCCTGGTCCAGCTCGCCTCCGCCCTGGCGATGTACGGCCGGCTGCCGGGCGTCCGGGAGGCTCCGAGCTGGGTCGGCCTGCTGCACCGGTGGAGCGGCGTGGCGGCGTTCGGGCTGACGCTCCCCGTGGCCTTCGCGTGCGTCTGGTCGATCGGGCTGGAGGGCGAGCCCTCCCGCGTGCTGGTGCACTCCGTCGCCGGCTGCCTGTTCTACGGGGCGTTCACGGTCAAGATGCTCGCCCTGCGCGTGCGCGCCCTGCCGCCCGTCGTGCTGCCGCTGCTGGGCGGCCTCGTCGTCGCGCTGCTCGCCCTCGTCTGGTCCACCTCGGCGCTCTGGTACCTCACCGGCGGCGGCGCGTGACCGGCCCCGGCGCCGCGCCCGACGCCCCCGCCCCGGACGGGCCGGGGCCGTCGCGTCGCGACGTCGTCGAGGGCCTCGCCGTCGCGGTGGTCGCCGGCGTCGGCGGCTTCGCCTGGTTCTCCGCGTCCGGGCCCCCGTCGGAGGAGGAACGCGAGGAGCTCGAGGACCGGCTGGACGACGAGCAGGACGAGCTCGAGGACCGGCGCGAGGACGACGCGGACCGGGACGAGGACCGCGACGACGACCGCGACGACGACCGCGACGACGAGGACCGCGACAAGGACCGGGGGCGAGGATGAGACGACCGTTCGGGCAGCGCCTGCCCACCCTGGTGCTGATCGCGCTGGCCGCCGCGACCGTCGGCGCGATGCTCGCGGCGCTGCGCTGACGGCCGCGCCGACGAGCCGCCCGACGACCGGACGTCAGACGGTGGCGTGCCGCCTCACCACGCGGCTGACCGTCGCGCGGGACACGTCGAAGCGCTCGGCGATCTCCCGGTGCGTGAGCCCGTCGTCGGCGAGCTCGACGATGCGGCGGTCGCGGTCCCCCCGGTCGTCGAACGCCGCGTCGGCCGTCGGGTCGGCGGCCTCCTCCGCGGTGTAGGGCGCCTCGGGCGCGCCCGTCGGCTCCGTGTCGTCGGCAGGCTCAGCCGTCGCCGGCCCCCCGTGCGCCGTGAGGAACGCGGACCGCTGGGCGAGCGCGTCTCCCAGTGCCGGGTCCGACTGCCGCAGCAGGTCGAACACCTCGAGCCGGCGGGTGTGCCCCGTCTCCGGCAGCGGCTCGCGCGTGCCCGGCAGGCCCGCCTCCGCCTCGACGTCCGCGGACGACCGCTCCGGGGTGACGTCGGCGGTGTCCTCGGCGGTGTCCTCGGCAGTGTCCTCGGCGACGACGTCCTGGGCGGGCTCGCGCGACGGGTCGGGCCCCAGGTCCTCGTCCAGGTCGTCGAACCAGGCCGCCACGGTGACGTCGTCCACCGGCACGTCGGGTCGCTCCTCCGCCTCCACGACCTCCGTCGCGCCGGTGAGCGCCGCCTGGAGGTCGTCGGCGAAGGCGTCCGCCGCGGCGTCCTCGACCGCCGGGCGGGCGCCCGGCTCCTGCACCGCCGGCGGGGCCGCGACCAGCGCGACGGGCGAGGCCGCGGGCGCCGGCAGCGCGCGCGGGCCGGAGGGGGACGTGCCGCGGGCGACGCCGCGCTCGATCGAGCTGGCGCCGATGAGGTCGAGTCGGTTGCCGTGCCGCTCGGCGGCCTCGAGCCGCTCCACCCAGACCTGCATGCGCCGCTCGAAGTCCTCGACCGTGAGCAGCTTCAGCGCGGCGTCACGCGCGGCCCGCTGACGGCTGTGCGCCGTGCGCACCTTGCGCATCCCCGCGTGGTTCCCGGTGCTGTCGAGCCGCGCGTCGCGCCACACCTCGAGGGCGGTGACGTACTGGTGCACGCGGTGCTCCCTGCGGCGCTCGTCGAGCGTGTGGCCCGTGACGAGGTGGCGCTCGCCCACCAGCGCCAGGTGCCACATGAGCGCGGCGACCAGCGGCGGCACGAACCGGAACGCGACCATGTACGGGGTGCTCGCGTCCGGCACGGCGATCTCGTGCAGCGCGGCGAACATGCCCGACGTGCCCGACAGGATCCACGTCAGGGTGAGGAGCACGCCGTACGGGCGGCCCTCCAGGGCGGCGTTGCGCGCCATGAGGGCGACGGCGACGAGGCTGACCTCGAGGAAGCCGGCGAGGGCGTACGCCTCCGCCGGGGACATCCCCGCCACCTCCAGGCCGAAGAGCACCATGCCGCTGTACGCCAGGGCGGTCGCGATGGTCGCGGCGACGACCACCGCGACCATCGGCAGGTGCCGCCCGCGGTAGCGCACCGTGGGTCGTGCGGCGGCCGGGGTGTCGGTCGTCGGGTCGTGCTGGGTCACGTCGTTCCTCCGAGAGTCGCTGATCTGGGCATATATCAGCATTCGGACTATCCAGGCGTCAACGACACGGCGGGTGAACGTCAGCCCTTGACCGCTCCCCCGAGCCCTGCGCCGCGCAGGAACAGCCGCTGGAAGACCAGGAACATCGCCACCGGCAGCACGGTCGAGATCGCCAGCGCGGCGAGGAAGACGCCCAGCTCGGTGGACGCCTCGATCGCGGGCAGCCGCACGGACAGCGGCTGGATCGCCGGGTCCTTGAGCACCAGCAGCGGCCACAGGAAGTCCTTCCAGGCCGCGATGACGGCGAACACGGACACGACGCCGAGGATCGGCTTCGACATCGGCAGCACGATCGACCAGAACAGCCGGTACGGCCCCGCGCCGTCGACCCGCGCGGCCTCGAACACCTCGCGCGGCAGGTTGTCGAAGAACCGCTGCACCAGCAGCACGTTGAACGCGCTCGCGCCGGCGGGGAGCCACACGGCCCAGAAGCTGTCGACCAGCGACCGGCCCAGCAGCGGCGGGTCGAGGATCGTCAGGTACAGCGGGACGAGCAGCACGACGGCGGGCACGAACATCGTCGACAGGACGAGCGCCTGCACGACCTTGCCGTAGCGCGGCCGCAGCACGGACAGCGCGTAGCCGCCCGTCGTCGCGACCACGAGCTGCACGGCCCACGACCCGAGCGCCAGCCACACGGTGTTCATGAAGTAGCGGCTGACCTGGACGTCGCTCCAGGCGCGCTCGAGGTTCTCCCAGGCGACGCCGTGCGGGAAGACCGCCATGGGCGTGCGCAGGATGTCCTGCGTCGGGGTGACGGCGTACTTCGCCAGCAGCAGCATCGGGCCGAGGCCGACGACGACGAGCAGCACCAGGAGCAGCACGTGCGTGCCGCCCATCCCCCAGCGGACCGCGGGACGGCGCCAGTCGGGGGCGGACAGCGCGCCGCGGTCGCCGTCGTCGGACGGCGACGCGGCGCGACGGCGCGCGGCGCGCGCCGGGCGGGGGCGGTCGGTGGTCGTGAGGGTCATGACGTGCTCCAGGACCGCGTGAGCCGGAAGTAGAGGACCGAGAAGACCGCGAGGACGGCGGCGAGCAGGAGCGACAGCGCGGTCGCGGCGCCGTAGTCGCCGCCCAGGCTGTTCTGGAACGCGTACCGGTAGATGAGCAGCAGCACGGTCACGGTCGCGTTGTTCGGCCCGCCCCCGGTGAACAGGTACGGCTCGAGGAACACCTGCGCCGTGCCGATGACCTGCAGGATCAGCGTGATGAACAGGACCCCGCGCAGCTGCGGCAGGGTGACGTGCCAGATCTTGCGCCACAGGCCCGCGCCGTCCACCTCGGAGGCGTCGTACAGCTCGGCGGGCACGCTCGTGAGCGCCGCCAGGTAGATGATGACCGTGCCGCCCGCGCCGGCCCAGGTCGCGGCGAGCACGAGCGACGGCATCGCCCACGACGCGTCCTGCAGCCACGGGTACGGGCCGAGCCCCACCCAGCCGAGGATCGTGTTGAACACGCCCGTCGGCCCGCCCTTGTAGAAGAACTTCCACAGCAGGACGGCGACGACGGGCGGCACCACGACCGGCAGGTACGCGAGCGCGGAGTACAGCCCCCGCCCGCGCCGCACCTCGCGCATGAGCACCGCGGCGACGAGGGGCACGGGGTACCCGAACAGCAGCGCGAGGAACGCGAAGTACAGCGTGTTCCTGACGGCCTTCCACAGCAGCGGGTCGGCCAGGACGTGCCGGAAGTTGTCCAGCCCGACGAACGTCGGGTCGGTGACGAGGTTCGTCTCCTGCACGCTCATGATCACGGCGCGCACGATCGGGAACCACGAGAAGACGCCGAAGATCACCAGCAGCGGCAGCAGGAAGACGAGGCTGTGCAGCCCGCCCCCGCGCAACCAGGTGGCCGGGCCCCGGCGCGGGCGGCCGGCGCCGGCCGCCCGCGCGGGTGCGGCGACGTCGCCGCGAGAAGAGGTGGTCGTGACGGTCACGGTCAGCCCTGGTCGAGCAGCGCCTGGGCCTGCGTGTTCGCGTCGGCGAGCAGGGCGTCGATGTCGGCGCCCTCGTCGGTGAGGACCGCCTGCACGACCGGGTCGAGCAGCGCGTACACCTCCTGCGTCTTCTGCGACGGCTCGCCGGCCAGCGGCAGGTCGAACATCGCGTCGGTGAACGCCGTCATCTGGTCGAGCGGCACGTTGACGTAGTCCGCGATCCACTCCTGGTTCAGCTCGTACTGCTCCTTCGAGAACATCGGCAGGACGGGCGTGCCCACGGGCTGGTCGTTCTTGGCGAGCGTCGCGGCGTCGGCGACGGCGCGGTCCTCGTCGACCAGCTTGTTGAGGTAGAAGAAGTCGATCCACTTGATCGCGGCGTCCTTCACGCCCTCGTCGACGTTCGCCGGCACACCGGCGAGGGTGCCGCCGGTGAGCGTCGCCGCCTCCGGTGCGTCGGACAGCGGGATCGGCGCGAGGCCGTAGGTCTCCGGGTCGACGGCGTTGGTCTGCACCAGCGAGGTGTAGATGTCGGAGCCGGAGGTGAACATGCCCACCTGGCCGGCCGCGAACTCCTGGTTGATGCTGCCCCAGTCGAGCAGGAAGTTGCCGCCCATCGACTCGTCCTCCCACCGCAGGTCGTGGAGGAACTGGAGCGTCTCCTTCGTGCCCGCGTTGTCGAGGGTCGCCGAGGCCTTCTGGTCGGCGTCGGTCTCCACGGTGCGGCCGCCGCGCGCGACGGTCTGTGCCGTGAGCTGCCAGCCGCCCGTGTTGTTCTGCGTCATCGTGGCGTAGCCCGCGACGCCGGGGTTGGCGTCGGCGATCTTGTCGGCGTACTCGCGCACCTGCTCCCAGGTGGTCGGCGGCTGGTCGGGGTCGAGGCCGGCCGACTCGAAGAGCTGGCGGTTGTAGTGCAGCGCCACCGGGTAGGCGTTCTTCGCCGGGATCGCGTACACGTGGCCGTCGGCCCCCGTGCCGGCCTCGAGGATCGTCGGGTTGAACTGCTCCGCGTACGGCAGGGCGCGGAACTGCGCGTCCATGTCGGCGAGCTGGCCGTTCTCGACCAGGCCCTGCGCGTCGGTGAACGGGATCTCGAACACGTCGGGCAGCGTGCCGCCCGCGAGCTGGGCGGCGAACGTCGTCGCCTTCCACTCGTACTCCTCGGGCTGCACGTCGATGTCGGGGTTCGCCTTCTCGAACTCCGCGACCTGGTCCTCGAAGGCGGCGACCGCCTCCTCCGTGGACCCGGGCAGCAGGGAGACCACCGAGAGGGTGACCTGACCCGCCGAGTTGGTGCTCTCGTCCTGGGGGTCGCCCCCGCCGGAGCACGCGGCGAGGGTGCTCGCCGTGAGCGCGCCCACCAGGGCGAGCGCGGCCGGCTTTCGTGTGGACTTCATCGTCACTCCTTGTCGATCCGGTGTCGGTCTGACCGTCGACGGGGACCGTCGGTGGTCCCCGCGGTGGTGCTGGTCGGGGGTCGGGTCGGGGCACCTCACGGGCGGAGCCAGACCGCGACGTCGGTGGCGATCCGCAAGAGCGGCTCGCGGGGGTCGGCGCTGTGCAGCACGACGTCGGCGCCGGCCGGCAGGGGGACGGGCTCGGGCCCGAGGTTGACGACGCACACCAGCTCGTCCGCGCCGCCGTCGCGGGCGAAGGCGAGGACGTCATCACTGACCGGGACCTCACCGACCGCCTCGAGCCAGCGCAGGCCGCCGCCCCGCAGCGCGGGCTCCGCGCGCCGGGCCGCGAGCGCCCGGCGGTACAGGGCGAGCATCGACGCGGGGTCCGCCTCCTGGGCCTCGACGGACAGCCCGCCCCACGCCGCCGGCTGCGGCAGCCAGGGCGCCGCGCCGTCGTCGGGCCCGAAACCGAGCGAGGCGCCGCGGCGGGTCCACGGCAGCGGCACGCGGCACCCGTCACGGCCGGGGTCGACGCCGCCCGACCGGTCGTGCATGGGGTCCTGGAGGAGCTCGCGCGGCAGGTCCTCGACCTCCGGCAGCCCGAGCTCGTCGCCCTGGTAGACGTACAGCGCGCCCGGCAGGGCGGCCACGAGCAGGGCCGCGGCGCGGGCCCGGCGGCGCCCGAGGTCCAGGTCGGTCGGGGTGTCGAACCGCTTGGCCGTGAACGCGAACGACGAGTCCGCGCGCCCGTACCGCGTCACCGGGCGGGTGACGTCGTGGTTGGACAGCACCCAGGTGGCGGGCGCCGCGACCGGCGCGTGCGCGTCGAGCGTCGTGGTGATCGACTCCCGCAGCGCCTTGGCGTCCCAGGGCCGGGCCATGAAGTCGAAGTTGAAGGCCGTGTGCATCTCGTCGGGGCGCAGGAACCGGGTGAAGCGCTCGGTGTCCGGCAGCCACACCTCACCGACGAGCACGCGCGGCTCGTCGTAGGAGTCGGCCACGGCCCGCCAGGACCGGTAGACGTCGTGCAGCTCGTCCCGGTCCACGTGCGGGTGCTCCCCGGGCCCCGGGTGCTCGGGCACCTCGGGCAGGGTCGGGTCCTTGACGAGCAGCGCGGCCGAGTCGATGCGGATGCCGGCGGCGCCCCGGTCGAACCAGAAGCGCAGGACCTCCTCGTGCTCACGACGCACGTCGGGGTGGTCCCAGTTGAGGTCGGGCTGCGACGGGGCGAACAGGTGCAGGTACCACTCGCCCGGCGTGCCGTCGGGGTCGGTGGTGCGCGTCCAGGTGGTGCCCTGGAAGTCGGAGACCCACCGGGTGGGCAGCTCGTCGCCGTCCTCGCCCCGGCCCGGCCGGAACCAGAACCGCTCGCGCTCGGGCGAGCCGGGGCCCGCGGCGAGGGCCGCGCGGAACCACGGGTGCGCGGACGAGACGTGGTTCGGCACGACGTCGACGATCGTGCGGATCCCGAGCGCGCGGGCCTCGGCGATGAGGGCCTCCGCCTCGGCGAGCGTGCCGAACTGCGGGTCGATCGCGCGGTAGTCCGCGACGTCGTACCCGCCGTCCGCGAGGGGCGACACGTACCAGGGGGTGAACCAGATCGCGTCGACCCCGAGGTCCCGGAGGTACCCGAGGTGCTGTCGCACCCCGGCGAGGTCACCCGTGCCGTCGCCGTTCCCGTCGGCGAACGAGCGCGGGTAGACCTGGTAGATCACCGCGCTGCGCCACCACTCGGCGTCCTGCCCCTTGCTCACCGATGAGCCCCTTCCACGTCGTCGTCGATGAGCAGGACAGTAATGAGCCGACGTAGAGCACGCAAGAAGTCGACAGTAGCGTTACCAAACTGCGACATCGCCGCGCGCAGACAGGAACAAGCGAACGGCCGGCCGGGCGACACG
>NZ_JBHTVC010000036.1:0-49614 GCF_042793275.1 Isoptericola sp. NPDC056578 | reverse complement strand
CCCTCCCCCGGGCCCCCCCCCGCGCCGCCCCCGCCGCCGCGGCCGGGCGGGCCCGGGGCCCCGGCCCCGCGCCCCCCCCCCCCCCACGCCCCCCCCGCGCGGGCCGCCCACGACCGTCAGGCCCCGCGACCACCCGGGACGCCCGGCACCGACGGCCGCCGCGCGAGCGCGTCGTCCGAGGCGGCGGCGTCCGTCGAGGCCGCCACGCGCCGCTGGCGCGCGTCCCTGGTGGAGATGGTGGGCGGCTCGTCGCTGTCCGACGTGGGCCTGCTCGGGGAGGCGATCGTCGACCTCTCGAAGGCGCACCCGAACGGGGTCGCCGGGCTCTTCGCGGGGCGCCCGACCCGGCTGTCGAACCTGGTGCGCGAGGGCGAGGCGCTGCCCGCCGCGCGGCGTCGGGCGCGGGCGGTGGCGGCTCGTGCGGCCGAGCACGCGTCGCGGTACGGCGTCGCGCCCACCTACCTCGCGATCGGCGTCGCCACCTGGACCGAGCACGACGACGGGCCCGAGGTCCCGTTCGGCGGCGGCGGACCGCAGCGGCACGACGTCGCGGCGCTCGCGCGGGTGGCGTCGTCGGGCACGACGGCGGCCCCCGGCGCGGACGGCGACCCTGCCGACGACGCCGATCGCGGGAACGGCGACGCGGACGCCCACGGTGCGGCACCGGGCGCGGCGTCGTCGACCGACCAGGACGGCGGTCCCGCGACCGCCGAGGGCCCCGCGGCACCGGAGGACCAGGACGCCGAAGGGCCCGCGCTGACGACGTCGATCCCCGTCGTGTCGATGGCCGCCCGCGAGCCTGCCGCCGCGCCGCGCGCGACGCCCTCGGACCCCGACGCCGCGGCGCCCGCCGGCCGTGTGGTGCACGCGCCCGTGGTGCTGCGGCCGGTGACGCTCACCCCGCGCGGGGACGGCGGCGCCGACTACGACCTCACGCTGGAGCCGACGGTCGAGATCAACCCCGTCGTGGCGCGCACGCTGCGCGCGCACGGGGCGCTCCTCGACCCGGCGGCGCTGGCCAAGGCGACCTTCACGCTCGCCGGCTTCGACCCGACGGACGTGCTGGCGCGCGTGGCGGCGCTGGGCGAGGCCGTGCTGGACGACTTCGAGCTCGACCGGCGCGTGCTCGTCGGCACCTTCGTGCACCCGGGGCAGGCGCTGGTGGACGACCTCGACCAGCTCGCGCCGTCGCTGCACCGGCACGAGGTGGTCGCGGCGCTCGCCGGCGTGGACGACGCGGCGCAGCGGCTGTCCGCGCTGGAGCTCCCCGCCGTGCGCCGGGGCGACGCGGACCCGACGCGCGAACGCGGCGTGGGCGACCTCGACCCGCAGCAGCGCTCCGTCCTGGACGCCCTGGCCACGGGTGGCCACCTGTTCGTCGACGCGCCCGTCGGCTCGGACGTCGCGGGCACGCTCGCGGCCGTCGTCGGCGAGGCGACCGCCGCGGGCCGCTCCGTGCTCTACGTGACGGGCCACCGCCGGGCCGCCGACCGGCTCGCGCTGCGGCTCGAGTCCCTCGGCCTGGAGAGCCTCTTGCTCGACGTGCCGCCGCACCCGACCTGGCGCGAGGACGTGACCCGCCGGCTGCTGTCCGCGATGGCGAGCGAGCCGGAGCAGGTCGACGTGGACGGCGCCGCGCGCGTCCGCGACGCGCTGATCGGCACCCGCTCCCAGCTCACCGGCTACATCGAGGCGCTGCACCAGCCGCGCTCGCCCTGGCAGGTGTCCGCGTACGACGCGCTGCAGGCGCTCGCGCGCCTCACCGCCGAGCGGCCTGCGCCGTCCACCACCGTGCGGCTCGCCTCGGAGTCGGTGCTCGCGCTGCTGCCGGAGCGCCGCCGCGAGATCGCCGCCGGCCTGGAGCGGGCCGCGGCGTTGGGCGCGTTCACCCTGCGACCGTCGTCGACCCCCTGGTACGGGGCCCAGCTGCTCTCCGACGACGACGCGCGGCAGACGCTGGTGCGCGTCGAGCGGCTGCGCGACGTCACCCTGCCCCAGCTGCGCCGCCAGCTCGCGTACACGGGCGAGGTCACCGGCCTGACGACGCCGACGACGGTGCGCGGCTGGGGCGAGCAGCTCGCGATGCTCGGCGGCATGCGCAGCACGCTCGACCTGTTCCACCCGATGGTCTTCGAGCGGACGGCGGCCGACCTCGTGCAGGCGACCGCGTCGCGGCGCTGGCGCGCGGAGCACGGCATCGAGATGGGCTGGTTCGCGCGCCGCCGGCTGCGCAAGCGCGCCAAGGACATGGTGCGGCCCGGCGTCCGGGTGCCGAACCTGCACGAGGCGCTGGTGCAGGTGCAGGAGCAGCGCGACGTCTGGGCCGAGCACGCGCAGCGCGGCGGCTGGCCGACGCTCCCCGAGGGGCTGGCCTCCATCGAGGACACCTACGAGGCCGTGCGCATCGACCTCGAGGCGCTCGAGCCGGTGCTGGCGTCGACCACCCTGGGCGGCCACCTGCTGGACCTCGACCTCGACGGCCTCGCCGAGCGGCTGCAGCGGCTCGCGGGCGACTCGGACGCGCTGACCGTGCTGCCCGAGCGGACCAGCCTGCTGCGCGCGGCGCGGTCCGCGGGCGTGGGCGACCTCGTGGACGACCTCACCGACCGGCGCGTGCCGGGCGACCTCGTCGCCGCGGAGCTCGAGCTCGCCTGGTGGTCGTCCGTCTTCGAGCAGCTGCTCGCCGCCGACC
Organism: Isoptericola sp. NPDC056578; assembly: GCF_042793275.1. Classification (NCBI taxonomy): domain Bacteria; kingdom Bacillati; phylum Actinomycetota; class Actinomycetes; order Micrococcales; family Promicromonosporaceae; genus Isoptericola; species Isoptericola sp. NPDC056578. The sequence continues at coordinate 46,922 of NZ_JBHTVC010000036.1, read as the reverse complement.
CGGTGCTCGCCGGTCAGGACGGCGTCGGGCTCGACGCGCTCGCCCGCCGCTTCCGCGACCTCGACCGTGAGCACCTCGCCGCGCTGTCCCAGCCGGTGCGGGTCGCCGCCCGGGCGCACCTCGGGTCGGCGATGCGGGAGGACCGGGACTCTGCCGAGGCCCTCTTCACGGAGCTCATCGAGGGCCGGATGACGACGCTGCGCGACCTCGCGGAGCGGCACGGCGACATCCTCCGCCGCCTCCGGCCCGCGCTGGTCGCGACCCCCACCCTGGTGCCGCACCTGCTGCCGGAGCACCGCACCGCCGACGTCGTGATCCTCGACGCCGTGCAGCACGTGCCCACCGAGGTCGTGGTGCCGGCGCTGGCGCGCGGGCGGCAGGTCGTGGTCGTGGGCGACCCGCGGTCGGCGTCGGGCTCCAGCGTGCACGAGCTGTCCGCGCTGCTGCCCACGGTGACGCTGCAGCCGCACGAGCACAGCCGCGACCCGGAGCTCACCCGTCTGCTCGCCGCGCACGGCTACGAGGGGCTGCTGCGGCCGGCGCCGCTGCCGCGCGCCGAGTCGCTGGTGCACCTGGACGTCGTGGAGGGCACCGGCATGCCGGACCCGGTCTCCGGCAGCGTCGAGAGCACGCAGGCCGAGGTCGACCGCGTGGTCGAGGTGTCGATCGAGCACGCCCTGACCCGACCGGAGGAGACGTTCGCGATCGTCACCGTGACGGCCGCGCACGCGGACCGGGTGCGCGAGGCGCTCCTGGCCGAGGTGCGGTCGAACCCCGCGCTGGCGGCGTTCTTCTCGGGCTCGCGGCCCGAGCCCGTCGTCGTCGCGGACATCACCGGGGTGGCGGGGCTGTCGCGCGACACCGTGCTGCTGTCGGTCGGCTTCGGCCGCACGCCGCACGGCCGTGTGCTGCACCGCTTCGGCGTGCTCGGCGAGGCCGGGGGCGAGGCCATGCTGGTCGGCGCGCTGGGCGCCACCCGCAAGCGGCTGCACGTCGTGTCCTGCTTCACCGCCGACGCGCTGGACCCCGAGCGCCTGCGCAGTGCCGGCCCCCGGCTGCTCGTCGAGGCGCTGGAGCTGGCCGAGCGCCGGTCCGGCGTCGCCGACCAGGTGCGGCTCGGCAACGGCGTCGACGTGGGTCGCGCGCCCGACCGGCTGCTCGTCGACCTCGGCGAGCGGCTGTGGAAGCTCGGCTACCTCGTCGAGACCGACTACGGCGCCCCGGACGGCGACCGCATCCCGCTGGTCGTGGGGCACCCCGACCTGCCGGGCGAGCTGCTCGTCGCCGTGCTCACCGACGACGCCGCGTACGTCGCGGAGCCGTCCGTGCGGGTGCGCGACCGGCAGCTCGCGGAACGGCTGGAGCGCCTGGGTTGGGTCGTCACCCAGGTCTGGTCCGCCGCCGCGTTCCTCGACCCCGACGGCGAGGCCGACCGCGTACGCCGCCTCGTGCAGCGCGTGCGCGACGAACGGATCGGCACCGCGGGCGGCGTCGTGCCCCCGCGCGAGGTCGTCGTCCCGGTGCTGCCGGACGAGGACGAGCCGCCCGCCGACCTCGGCGTCCCGCCCGACGTCGTCGTCGAGGTCGCCCCGGAGGTCTCGGCGGAGGACGTCGTCACGGAGGGTGTGTCGGTCGACGGCGTCGAGGCGTCGCGCGACGAGGCCCCGGAGCACGAGCCCTCGGAGCACGAGCCCTCGGAGCGCCAGGGTGCCGAGGCCGTGAGCGACGTGGCAGTGAGCGACGTGCCCGAAGGTGACCTGGCCGAGGGTGTCGTGGCTGAGGGCGACGCGAGCCAGGGCGAGGGCGGGCCGGAGGACATCGACGCGGGCCCCGACGCCGTGCACACCGACGCCCACACAGACGCCGACGTCGACACCGACTCAGACACCGACGCCGACACCGAGACGGATGCCGACGCCGGGACGGACCGCGGGTCGCGTCCTGACGCCTGACCGCCCGCCTCCGGCGGACGACGGCGGCCGACGGCGGCCGACGGGCGATGCCCGACAATGGTCGGGTGAGCGAATCCTCCGACCAGCCGCATCCCGAGACCGGCGGCCCGACGGACGCGGCGGTCCCGCGCAGGCGCGTGCGTCGCCGCGTGGTCCGGCAGGGCACCGAGCGGGAGACGGTGCCGGGCGAGACCGCGGACGACCGTGGCGGTCACGACGACAACGACGACCGCCTGCTGCGCGACGTGCCGCCGCACTGGGGCCGACGCTGACGACGCCGCCGGTCGGGCCCGGAGACGAGGTCTCGACAGGCTCGGCCGGCGGCGCGTGGCGGTATCGCGGGGGTCAGTACTGCGAGCGGCCGGACTGCGCGGCGAGCAGGTCGCGGATCTCCTGCAGCAGGACGGTGTCCTGCGCCAGCGGCTCCGGCTCGACCTCCTGGCCGCGCGCGCGGCGCTCGGCGAGCTTGTTCAGCGGCATCACGATGGCGAAGTACAGCGCCGCCGCGACGATGAGGAAGCTGAGGACGGCGTCGAGGAAGCCGCCGACCGACAGCACCGAGGCGCCGATGCCGTCGTGCGGGCCGCGCAGCGTGATGTCCCAGAGGTTGGTCAGGTCGGGCTTGCCGAAGATCGCGCCGATGATCGGGTTGAGGATGTTGTCGACCATCGCCGTCACGACGGCCGTGAACGCGCTGCCGATGATGATGCCGACGGCGAGGTCGACGACGCTCCCGCGCATGATGAATTCCTTGAAGCCTGCGAGCATGCCCTTCACGTGATTCCCCCTGTGGTGTGTGCCCGGGCGAACCAGGCGTGGACTGACGGTCGCCGATTCTCGCGGGGGATGCGGCGGGCTGCAACGTCAGGGGTCGTCGTGTCACCGCACGAGCACCGCTCCGACGGTGCCCCACCCGGAGGCGGCGGACAGCCCTGGGGCCTCGTCCTCGGTCACCGCCACGAGGGTGACGTCGGCGCCCTGGGGCGTCCTGGTCGCGCCCGACAGCAGGCCGCCGTCGGTCGGCTCGACGGCGTCCGGCTGCGGCAGGACGAGCGCCCGCCGCGCGAGGTAGGCGTCGTCCGGGTCGGTGTCGCCGGTGCCGGAGGCCCGCGCGGCCTCGCCGGTCAGGACCAGGTCGACGCGGTCGCCCGGACGCAGCCAGCCCGCCGCGGTGTCCTCCAGCCGTACGGGAACCACGACGGTCCCCCGCGGGGCCTGCGCGACCACGCCGCCACCGGGCAGCAGCCCGAGGTGGAGGGGGAGCCCGGCGGGCAGCGCGGTCACCGGAGTGCGCCCGACGAGCTCGGCGGGGTCCGTGGCGACGCCGTCGGGGGCGAGGGCGACGTCCACGGCCACCGTGGTGAGGTCCGCGGCGGCGACGGGTTCGCCCGCGGGGAGTGCGCGGGCGGGGACGACGACGTCCAGCGTGGGCGGCGGGGCCGGCCGCACGGCCTGCACGACGGCGGCGGCCGCGAGGCCGCAGCACGCGGCGGCGAGCACGAAGCGGGCTCGCCAGAGGACGGACCGCAGCCGGCGCGCGGCCCGGCGTCGTCCTCCCGGGCCGCCGGGCTCCGGCGGGCGCGCGGACCCGGCCCGTGGTTCCGGGCCGCGGCGGGCGGCGGGTCGGGGGAGCGTGTCGAGCAGCGGCATGCCGGCGACGCTAGGTCGCCCGGCCTCCGCGCGTCGGCGTGGTGCGCAGGCCTGTGGACCACGCCGGCCTGGGGGCAGCGTCCATGCTCGGGAGCGCCGCGGCGGCGTCGTCGGCAGGGTGCCGCCGGACGGTCAGGAGGAGGCGGCCTTGGAGGTGCTGGACGACCCGGACGACGAGGTGCTCGACGAGCTCGACGTGCCGGTCGAGGACGAGCCGCTCGAGGACTCCTTGCCGGACGAGCTGCCGGTGGAGCTGCTCGCCGAGGAGGAGCTGCCGGAGGAGCTGGAGCCCTTGCCCGACCCGGAGCGCGAGTCGGTGCGGTAGAAGCCCGATCCCTTGAACGTCACACCCACGGAGCCGTACTGCTTGCGCAGCGTCCCGCCGCACTCGGGGCAGACGGTCAGCGAGTCGTCCGTGAACGACTGGTGGACGTCGAAGGCGTGGCCGCAGTCGGCACACCGGTACGCATAGGTGGGCACGTGATCTCCTCGGGGCGGACGCCGGCACCCTCGCCGGGACGGCGGGATGCTGGCACTCAGGTGATGCGAGTGCCAATCATACGCCGGACGGTAGTCTCGCCTGCGTGTCAGCGACCGTCACCCCTGCAGAGCCCGGAAACCCGTCCGACCCCGACCCCTCCCAGGACGTGACGGAGACCGAGGAGGCACCCCGCCGGCGCTCGCGGCTCCGCAGCGCCGTCGTCGGTGTCGCCGTCGTCGTGGTGCTGGCTCTCGTGGCCGGCACCGTCTTCACCGTCGTCACGCTGCGCCGGCCGCTGCCGGACCACAAGGGCTCGCAGCAGGTGCCAGGTCTGAGCGCCGCCGTCGAGGTGCGTCGCGACGCCCAGGACGTGCCGCAGGTCTACGCGGACAACCCCGAGGACCTGTTCCGCGCCCAGGGCTACCTGCAGGCGCAGGACCGCTTCTTCGAGATGGACTACCGCCGCCACGTGACGTCCGGCCGCCTCGCCGAGCTGGTCGGCGACGTCCCGGCGGCGATCGAGGCGGACAAGGTGACCCGCACGTTCGGGTGGCGGCAGGTGGCCGAGCAGGAGTGGCACCTCATCTCGGACGACTCGCGCGACTACCTGCAGGCCTACGCGCAGGGCGTGAACGCGTACCTCGAGAGCCGCGACCCGGAGGAGCTCGGCGTCGAGTACACCGTGCTCGGGGCGCGCGTGGACGTCGCCGAGCCGGAGCCGTGGGACCCGGTCGACTCGCTCGCCTGGCTCAAGGCCATGGCCTGGGACCTGCGCGGCAACTACGACAGCGAGCTCGATCGCGCCCTGGCGTACAGCACGCTGGGGGAGACGGACCTGGTCGACGAGCTCTTCCCGGCGTACGGGGAGAGCGGCAACCGGCCGGTGCTGCGCAACCGCGACCTGGCCAACGAGCGCCCCGCGGCGCAGCAGCAGGGTGACGACGCCGGGACCGACGACGGGACCGACGCAGGGACGGACGCCGAGCTGACGTCGGCCCTCACGGGCCGCGCGGTGGGCGGCGGTGGTGAGGCCACCGCCGCGCTGGGTGCCGCCGTCGAGTCGACGCGCAGCGTGCTGGAGGCGGTGCCGGTGCTGGTCGGCAGGGGCGACGCGGCGGGCTCCAACTCGTGGGTCGTGTCGGGGGAGCACACCGAGTCGGGCGAGCCGATGCTCGCGAACGACCCGCACCTCGCGCTGTCCGCGCCCGGGATCTGGTCCCAGGTGGGCCTGCACTGCAACGAGGTCTCCGCGGAGTGCCCGTTCGACGTCGCCGGCTTCTCCTTCGCGGGCTTCCCGGGCGTGGTCATCGGGCACAACGGCGACCTCGCGTGGGGCCTGACCAACATGGGCGCCGACGTCACCGACTTCTTCATCGAGCGGGTGCGCGGCGACACGTGGCTGAAGGACGCCGGCGCGGAGCAGTGGGAGCAGCTCGACACCCGCGAGGAGACCATCCGGGTCGCGGGCGGCACCCCGGTCGACCTCACGGTCCGCAGCACCGAGCACGGCCCGATCGTCTCGGACGTGCTCGACGTCGGCGACGTCGTGGGCTCGCCGACGTCGGAGGGTACGGAGTTCGGCGAGTACGCCGTCGCCCTGCAGTGGACGGCGTTGCAGCCCGGCCGCACGGCCGACGCCGTCTTCGCGTTCGACACGGCGAAGGACGCCGACGACGTGCGTGCCGCGGCCGCGCTGTTCGAGGTGCCGGCCCAGAGCATCGTGTTCGCCACGACGGACGGGCACATCGGGTACCAGGCGCCGGGCCGCATCCCGGTCCGGTCCGAGGTGAAGGGCCCCGTGCCGTCGGACGGCACCTGGCCGCGACCCGGCTGGGACCCGCGCTACGACTGGCAGGGCTGGGTGGACGCCGACGACATGCCCCGCGCCCTCGACCCCGAGGAGGGCTTCGTCGTCGCGGCCAACCAGGCCGTGCTGCGCGACGGGACGCGCCCGTACCTCGCGGACGACTGGGACTACGGGTACCGCTCGGAGCGCATCCGCACGCTGCTCTCGCAGCAGATCGCGGCCGGCAGGCCGTTCACGGCCGAGGACATGAACCGCATCCAGAACGACGACTGGTCGGCGTTCGCGGAGGCCCTGGTGCCCACGCTGCTCGACATCGACCTCGACGACTCCTACGTCGCGGCGGGGCAGGACCTGCTCGCGGACTGGGACTACCGGATGGACGCGGACTCCCCGGCGGCCGCGTACTTCGCCGCGGTGTGGCGCAACCTCCTGCAGGAGGCGTTCTGGGACGACCTGCCCCCGAGCATGCGTCCCGACGGCGGGTCGCAGTGGCTCCTGGTGGTGAAGTCGATGCTCGACCGGTCCGAGGACGCGTTCTGGGACGACCGCACGACGGCGAACGTCGTCGAGTCGCGCGACGAGATCCTCACGCGGGCCCTGACCAGCGCGCGCCGCGACCTCACGGTCGAGCTGTCGAAGGAGCCGACCGACTGGGACTGGGGCACGCTGCACACGCTGCAGCTCGAGCACCCGGTGATCGGCGGCGAGGGCGTGCCCGCCCTGGTGCGCGACCTCGTCAACCCCGACCCGGTGCGGATGCCCGGCGGCTCGTCCATCGTCAACGCCACGGGGTGGGACGCCGGCACGGGCAGCTTCGCCGTGACGACCGGCCCGTCCATGCGGATGGTGGTGGACCTGGCCGACCTGGACGCGTCGACGTGGGTGACCGTCACCGGGGTGTCCGGCCACCCGGCGTCGTCGCACTACGACGACCAGCTCGACGACTGGGCCGCGGGGAAGACGTTCGCGTGGCCCTTCACCCGCGAGGCGGTCGAGGAGGCGGCGGAGACGCGCACGACGCTCGTCCCCTGACCGCCCCGCGGCGGGGCCCTGACCGCGGCGCCGGGATCAGAAGTCGTCCGCGAAGGCCTCGCCGTAGGCGTCGGCCCACGACAGCTGTTGCGCCAGGTCGCGGGCGTCGGTGACCTGTCCCGATTCCGCGGCCGGCGGGGTCGCGGAGTCATCAAGCAGCGTGATGCCGATGACAGCGGTCGCGGTCGCTGCGACGAACGCCACCCCGAGCGCCACGGCCGTGCGGCCCGGGCCGCGCAGCCAGCGGCGCACGAGGCCGTGCGGGCCGGACGGGTCGTCGGCCCGACCCCCCTCCGAGATGTCGCGGCTGCTGTCGCCGGCGCTGCCGTCGGCCGCGAGGAGGGCGTCGAGCTGACGAGGCGTGAGGCGCTCGAACGCGTCGACGACCGCCGGCGAGAGGCTCCGGCCGGCCCGGCGGTCGGCCTCGCGGAATCGGTCGAGCGCGTCCCGGTCGGCGCGGTCGAGGCGGGGTGCGGTGGTCATGGTCGGGTCTCCTGGTTCTCGGCTGCGGCTGGTGTCAGCGGCCCGGCGCGCGGGTCACGACCTGCTGGAGCACCCAGCCGTTGCCGTCCGGGTCGGCGAACGACGCGTAGGTGGCGTAGCTGTCCGCAGCCGGGTGCGGCCCGGGCACGCGGTGGGCGTCCCCGGCCCAGTGGAAGACGCCGTCGGCGTCGTGCCACAGCTCGCTCACGTCGGCGCCGCGGCCCCGGAGCTCCTCGCGGGCCGCGGCGATATCGATGGTGACCAAGTGCAGGCCCTGGAGCGAGCCGGGGGCAGCGTCGGTGAGGTGCTCGCCGAAGATGATCGACGCCCCGGAGCCCGGGGGCGTGACCTGGACGACGCGCAGACCGCGGTCGCTGCGGAAGTCGGCGTCGAGCCGGAAACCCAGCCCCGTGTAGAAGTCCTTGGCCCGGTCCACGTCGGAGACGGGCAGGACGACGATCTCGAGCGTGAGCTCCATGGTGTTCCTCCGGTTCGGCGACCGGCGTTACCGGTCTGACTGGTGACGACTCTGCTCTCGGTCGCGTCACCTGTCAAAGTGGTGATGATCACGCCGTGCTCGACTTGCGGGCCCATCTCGTCACCGGCCAGGATGGTGACGTGATCCATGCCTTCCCCTGCGGCACGCCGGCGCTGGACTTCGTCGGCACGCTCCGCGCGCGCCGCAACGACGAGCCCACCGAGAAGCTCGCGTCCGTCGCCGACCTCGACGCCTGGTGCGTGGAATCGGGCCTGCTGGACGGCGCCCCGGCGTCGGACGCGGGCGACCTGCGGCACGCCGTCGAGCTGCGCGAGGCGATCTACGCGCTGGTCCGGGCGCGCCTGCTGGACCGCCCCCTGCCCGCCGAGGCGGTCGGGACGGTCAACCGGTACGCCGCGCACGCTCCGCTCACCCCGGTGCTGACGGAGGCGGGATGGTCCCGGGTCGGCAGCGCCGCACAGGTGCTGTCCCAGCTCGCGCGCGAGGCCGTCGAGATCGTGGGCGGGGACGCGGCCGCGCTGCTGCGCGAGTGCGGGCGGCCGGAGTGCACGCAGGTCTACCTCGACCACTCCCGCGGGCGGCGCCGTGAGTGGTGCTCGATGGCCACCTGCGGCAGCCGGATGAAGGCGGCGGCCTACCGTGCGCGCCGGCGCGCGGGCGTGGACGCCTGAACCGTCAGGCCTCGCCGACGGCGGGAAGCTCCCGCCAGGCGTCCGGGGTGACGACGGCGTGCACGGGCACGTCGTGCTCCTCCGCGGGCAGCGGGTGGGTGGCGGAGTCGTAGAGCTCCTCGGGGAAGACGAGCGCGACGACGGGCACGCCCGGGCGGCGGATCTTCAGCAGCCGGTCGTACCAGCCGCCGCCCTGGCCGAGGCGGACACCGCGGTCGTCGACGGCGAGGGCGGGTGCCACGACGACGTCGGCCTGGGTGATGGCCTCGGCTCCGAGGGCGGGTCCGCTCGGCTCGGGCGGCCGTCCCGGGGCGCGCTCGAGCAGGTCGTCGGGCCCGGTGTACTCGGCCCAGTCGCGGGCCAGGCCCGCGCCGAGCACGGGCAGGAGCACCCGGGCGCCGCGCGCGGCGAGCCGCTCCAGCAGGACGTGCGTGCCCGGTTCCGTGGGACGCGAGACGTAGGTGGCGACGACCGCGGCGTCGCGGACGGCGGGCACCGTGGCGAGGACCTCGGCAAAGGCGTGCGCGGCCTCGTCCCGCAGGCGCGGGGAGCGCTCGGCGCGGTGCGCGCGGATGGCCCGGCGGAGCTCCTCCTTGGCGTCCGCAGCCTCCATCCCGGCGACGACGGGGTAGGGCTGGTGTGCTCTCGATCCGTTGCGGTCGCCGTGCATGGGGCCATTGTGGCAGGGTCCCGTCCGGGGAGTTCCCGGCGCGCGCCGGAGACGCACAGAACGGCTCCGGCCCGCGGGCAGGGGTGGAGCGTCGGGACGGAACGAGGTGGCATGACGCACAAGCTCGCCCGGGGATGGGCCGTGTCCCGGCCCTGGCCGGTCACGCTGCGCGAGGACGGGCCCTCGGGCACCGTCGTGCTGCGCCCGCTGCGCCGCAAGGACGGCCCCGAGTGGCTGCGCCTGCGGTCGGCGAACGCGAGCTGGCTCGAGCCGTGGGAGGCGACCTCGCCGGGGGAGCGGCCCGCCGCGTCGACGTTCGGCGACTACCTGCGCGCGCTGTCCGCGCAGGCGCGCGCCGGGACGACGCTGCCGTTCGCCGTCGAGCTCGACGGCGCCCTGGTCGGGCAGCTCACCGTGTCCCAGATCGTCTACGGCTCCCTGTGCTCCGCGAGCATCGGGTACTGGGTGTCGCGCGACGTCGCGGGCCGCGGCGTGATCCCGACGTCGGTCGCGATGGCGGGCGACTACTGCCTCGCGATGCTCGGGCTGCACCGCATCGAGATCAACATCCGCCCCGAGAACGCCCCGAGCCTGCGGGTGGTGGAGAAGCTCGGGTTCCGCGACGAGGGCGTGCGCGAGCGCTACCTGCACATCCAGGGCCGGTGGCGCGACCACCGCACCTTCGCCCTCACCACCGAGGACGTGCCGGAGGGCCTCCTGGCCCGCTGGCAGCAGGTGCGCGACGGCGACTGACGCCGTCGCGCGGGTCCCGGACCCGCGACCCGACCACGGACACGCCGCGACGGCGTGCGTCCGCGGCGTCGTCGCGTCCCCTACCGTCGTGACGTGGAAACGTCGGCGGCAGGACTCGCGGTGCTCGCGCTGTTCGTCCTGTGGCTGGGCTTCTGGGTGCCGCACCGGCTGCGGCACCGCCAGCAGCTGCAGGACGCGCGGGTGGAGGACAGGTTCTCCGGCGGGCTCCGGGTGCTGGCGGTGGCGGGTGCGGGCGGCACGCGCGGGGTGACGACCCCGACCGGCGGCGCGACGCCGCTGCTGGTGCCCGGCACGTCGTCGGAGGGCGGACGAGGGGAGCGACCGATGGGTCTGGACGACGACGGGGGCGCGTCGCGTGCCCTGACGGCCCCGCGCGCCACAGGGCAGGGCGATCGACCGCGCGAGTCCCGCCTCGCCCTGCTCGAGCAGCGCGCCGCGAGGGCGCGCCGTCGGCTCCTGCTGACCGTCCTCCTGCTCCTTGTCACGATCGGCGGCTGGGTCGTCGTCGGCCTCGGCCTGGTCGGCTGGTACGCCGGGGCCGCGCCCACCGCGCTGCTGCTCGTCGTGCTGGTGCTGGGCCGGGTCGCGGTGCTGCAGGCCCGGCGTGCCGACGCGCGGTGGGTCGCGGAGCGCAAGGCCGCCCAGCGGCAGGCGACCGAGGCACGGGCGCTCGCGAACGGCGGGCCGCACGCGCCGCGCAACCGCCCCCGGGTGACGGGCCACGCGGTGCGCCCGTCGGCGACGCACACGCAGCTCATCCCGCGCGTGGCGGCGCCCGCCGACCAGCCCGCCGCCCGCACCTCCCCGCGGGCGACGCGGCGCACGGAGCCCGCCTCCCCGGGCTCGCGCGCGACCGTCCCCGCCGCCGACGCCCGTGGCGAGGAGAGCGCGGAGCCCGAGCCGGCCACGGTCCGCCGCGCCGCCGCGTCGTCGGAGCGCCTCGTCTTCGACGTCCGCGCCGACGAGCCGGCGGCGACGCCGGAGCCCGTCGTCGTCGTCGACCCGGGGGAGCGGGGTGACGGAGCGCCCGCCGGGCCGCCGCCGGTCGGCAGCGAGCCGTGGGAGCCCGTGCCCGTGCCCCTGCCGACCTACGTCACGAAGCCGGCGGCCCCCCGGCGCGAGCCGCGGCCGCTCGCGGCCCCGGGTGTAGGCCGTACGCTCCCGGCGGGCGACGCCGCGCGCGGCGCGGCGCTGGCCGCGACCGTCCGCGCGACGCTCGGCCCGACCGCGACGCCCGCCGGGGCACCGGTCGCCGAGCGGGCTCCCGGCACCCTGGGCGCCGCGTCGTCGACCGCCGACGGCACGACGGACCTGGCAGCGGCGGACGAGCCGCGACCGCGCACCGAGACCCTCGGCCTGCCGCTGGACGAGATCCTCGCCCGGCGTCGCGCGGCGGGCTGAGCCGATTTGGCGACCTGCGGTGACCGGGTGCTAATGTTGGCACCGCTCTCGGGGCTATGGCGCAGTTGGTAGCGCGTCTCGTTCGCAATGAGAAGGTCGGGGGTTCGAATCCCCCTAGCTCCACCGAAGGCCGAAGGCCGCCGCACCTGGTGCGGCGGCCTTCGTCGTTCTCGGACCGCTCTGGTGAAGTTGGACGAGGGGCGGTTGGCCCCCTGACATCGGGCCTGACCGCCGCGGATGACGCTCATGCCCGGTCGACGGCGGCCCGCACGAGCGCCACGAAGCACTGGGGATCGACGTCCAACCCGTCGGCCGGGCGTTGGCCGTGGCTGGCGACGACCAGGTCGACGTCGACGTGATATCTCCGTGTTCGGGACGCGCGTGAACCCGTCACGCAGGCCGACCTCACCGGACGTGCAGGGCTGCCAGGTGTGCACGCGATCAGGCTCCCCCGGTCACGACTCGAGGTCGAGCAAAGACCTCTCGTGGGGGTGGGTGAGACACCTCGCCCGGCTCACGCTGCCGTGCTGTGGCGGGCCCGTTGGTGGGTGGGAGTCCGCCGGGAGCGGGGCGTTCGCGGTGCCGGTGCTGTCCCGGCGCTCTGCATGCGCTCGACCTCGCGGAGGACGATGACGCAGGACTTGAGGACCGCTCGGCCCGCGTCGGTGGCGTCGTAGCCGCCGTCGTCGGTGCGTCGCAGGAGCGTGAAGCCGAGGTCGTCGGTGAGGGTTCGCACCTGGGTGCTGACGGAGCTCACGGCGATGCCGAGTGCGCGTGCGGCGCGTGTCATCGACCGGTGCTCGACGACGGCCTGGAAGGTCCTGAGCTGAGCGAGTGACACCACTGAAGCCTCCCTGGGGCTGCACTGCCTGGCGGCGAGAAGGTACATGCGACCGTTGCGGACGTCAACAGAGCATGGAAGCGCTCTCTGGTGTGTTTCGGTTTCTTTGAAGATCGCTACGCCGGTCCGGATTTCACCCGCTACGTTCAGCGCGCCCCGATCGGCGCGTGCTAGGCGAGCGACCTGGGCGACAAGTTCAGATCCGGAGCGCCGCACGGTGGCGGACGCCCGAGCCCGGGAGTGCTACGTGAGTTCATCGGTTCGTCGTCGTCACCTCATGCGGACGCTGGTCGCCTCCGGGCTGAGCGCGTCGTTGGTCACGACGATCGTGGTGGGTGGACCAGGCTCCGCTCTCGCTGCGGGCAAGCCGGATGCGACCTCGCCGGGCGAGGAGCACGCGCAGGAGTCCGGCGACGTCGGCTTCTGGGGGCGGCTGCTCGGTGGCGGCGAGAAGGAGCCGGCCAAGGCTCCGGCGTCGTCGGAGGGCGTGCCGAGCCGTGAGCACCTGCCGAAGGGCGAAGTGGCCCCGAAGGCGGAGCGCGTGCGGGAGCTGAAGGACCGCCGCACCACGAACTCGCGGTCATTCCTGATGAGCAACGGCCAGGTGCAGGTCGAGGTGTCGGCGGAGCCGGTCGCGTTCGAGGCGGCCGACGGGTCGTTCCAGGAGATCGACACCACGGTCGAGCCGACGGCGAAGGGGTCGAAGGCGCGCGGCAAGGGGTGGGCGGCGTCGAACCGGAGCAACGTGGCGAAGTCGTTCTTCGGGACGTCGCCGGAGTCGGTGCTGCGCGTCGAGGCCGACGGCGGCAACGGGGTGACCCTGGGGCTGGCCTCGGCCGAGGACGCAGGGCTGAAGCCGGTCGTCGACGGGTCTCGCGTGACCTATGCGGACGTCGAGGCGTTGGCCGGCGGGGACCTGGTGTACGACGCGGAGCCGGGCCAGGTGAAGGAGTCGATCGTCCTGGACGAGGCCCCGACGGACCCGGTGAGCTTCGAGTTCACGCTGGACGGCCTGGACGGCCTGGTCCCGCAGGTGGAGGACGACGGGTCGATCGGGTTCTACGGCGAGGCCGCCGACCCGGTGCTGACGATGCCGGCGGGCGTGATGTTCGACTCGGCCAAGGGCGAGTCGAGCGAGGGCGGCAAGGTGGCCCCGGCGGACGACCAGGGGCGCGCGGTCTCGACGGACGTGGCCTACGACCTGGCGGAGGCCGAGGACGGGGCGTGGTCGCTCACGGTCACCCCGGATGCGAAGTGGCTGGCGGCGAAGGAGCGGGTCTTCCCGGTGACGGTGGACCCGACGATCATCGTCGCTCCGACGCCGACGACCAGCAAGGACACGTTCGTCCACTCGCTGAACCCGGACACGAACTACGGCACGTCGGAGCGGCTGTCGGTCGGCCGGACCGATGGCGACGGTGTGGTGCGCGGGCTCGTGACGTTCCCGCTGCCGCAGGTGCCGGCGGGCACGCCGCTGACGTCGGCGGCACTGCAGATGTACTACTCCCAGACGCACACGAGCTACACCACGGACGTGGCCCTGGAGGCGCACCGTGCGACGGCGGCGTGGGACTCGCTGTCGGCGACGTGGAACTCCTCGAAGAGCCTGGTCGGTGAGCTCTCGGGCACGCAGATCGTGGTGGACAACGGGGATGCTGGCACGGCGGCGACGGGGTCGTGGCCGGCGTCGGGCAACGCGGACCTGACGAAGTACGCGGTCGGTGGCGACTACCAGTTCGCGACTGGCACTCCGGCGGGTGACGCGTACACGTGGCGTCCGACGCTGCCGGCCGCGGGGACCTGGCGGGTGGACGTGCATCACGTTCCCGCGAACGACCGGCTGACGAACGTGCCGTACACGGTGGCGTACTCGGGTGGTTCCAAGACCTACTCGGTGGACCAGACGCGCGGCACCGGCGGGGTGTGGACCACGCTGGGCGCGCACCCGTTCAAGGCGGGCACGACGGGCACGGTGGTGGTCAAGGACACGCCGTCGACGACGTCGACATCCGTCATCGCGGACGCGGTGCGCTTCACCAAGGGCTCCACGGTGGTCAAGCCATCCGGTGAGCTGCAGAAGTGGCACTCCTACGACGTGACGGACACGGTGCAGGGCTGGCTGGACGGCACGTTCCCGAACTACGGGTTCGTGCTGAAGGCCGCGGACGAGTCCGCGAACGGGCCGCTGGGCGGTCCGCGGTACGACGCGAGCGAGTACACCTACGGCGGTGAGACGCGTAACCGGCCGAAGCTGGTGCTGACGTACGGACGCCCGGGCGTGGTGCTGGACATCCCGGAGACGATTCACGCGACCGGCGCGGAGCTGGCGTGGTCCGCGTACGCGGACCCGTCGACCACTTCCACGGCGGACGACCTGGTGGAGTACCAGGTGCACCGCAGCATCTACCAGACGTTCACGCCGTCGGCGGCGACGCTGGTCTCCCCGGTGGCGCCCGGGAGCACGACGTTCACGGACACGACCGCGGTGCCCACTCCCGCGGACAGCACGGACCCGCTGGGCCGGGCGTACTACTACCAGGTCGCGGTGAAGACGAAGGACGGCACGGTGGTGCCGTCCAGCACGCAACTGGTTCGGCTGCCGAAGGCGGGGCACACCACCAAGGAGATCCTGGCCACGGGTGACGCGTCGCTGTCCTCGGGCAAACCGACGACGAACCTCAATGTGATCCAGGACGCGGGCCCCCAGAGCTGGGACATGGTCGGCAACGACTCGTCCTACTACGGCGACGTGCGGATGGTCGCGGAGTTCGACGACTGGGGCATCCCGGCCGGCGCACGGATCACGGACGCGTCGTTGCGGATGTGGAAGACAGTCTCGGAGATCACCACGGCCGGCGGCGTGTACGAGGCGCGGCAGCTGACCACCGACTTCGACGAGGCCACCGCGACGTGGAACCTGCCAAAGACGGGCGGTGCGTGGACGAAGGCCGGGGGCGACTTCGGTACGACCGTGGTGGGCACCAACGCCGACTTCCCGGACGGGTCGGAACGCGTGGGCTGGGACGTGAAGTCCCTCGTCCAGAAGTGGGCGGACGCCCCCACCGCATACCGCGGCGTGATGCTGAAGATGGCGAACGAAACCCTCGCGCAGGAGCACACCCTGTTCGCGTCGCGCGAGCTGGAGTCCAAGGGCGGGCTCGAGCGCTCGGGACCGCGCCTGGCGATCACCTACCTGGACACGACGCCGGAGGGCACGTTCTACGCACCCGAGACGCCGTCGCGCATGGAGTCAGGCGCGCCCTACAGCGCGGACGTCACGGTGACGAACACGACCACGAGCACGTGGACGGCCGCGGGCCAGCAGCTGCGTGCGACGTGGACGCTGCCCGACGGGTCCGCCGTCGCCGGGGCGAAGCCGACGACCACTGCGTTGCCGCAGGACATGTCGCCCGGGGAGTCGCACACGATCACCGCGCAGGTGACGCCGCCGCCGGTCACGGAGGGGAACAAGCGCAACGACGCGACCCTGAACTGGCAGGTCGTCGCGACGGGGACCTCGACGCCCGCGCCGGGGCTGCCGTCCGACGGCCTGAAGCAGAACGTCGCGGTCGAGGACCCGACGTCCGACGAGCTGGGCCTCGAGTCCTTCTACACGTACGCGGGCAAGAACACGGGCGCGGGCTCGTCGGTGATGACGAACGTCGCATCCGGGAACGCGGTGTGGTCGTATGACGCGTTCACGAACCCGGGGCGCGGTCTGACGACCTTCGCCAGGTTCGCGTACAACTCGATGGACACCTCCGACACCGTGTCCGGGTATGGCTGGTCGACCCAGCTCGCAGGGCCGGTCCGCCTGGGCGCCCCGCTCGACTTCCACCCCAACCCGAACCCCACCGAGGTGTTCCTGCCCGACGGCGACGGCACCACGCACGTGTTCCGCCTCAACGAGACGACCGGCGAGTGGGTCGCCCCTGCCGGGGTCAACTACAAGCTGTCGTCGAAGGCCGGCCTGGACTGCAAGCCGGGCAACGGCAAGGACGAGGTCTCGGACGCGTGGACGATGCTGCGCCCGGACGGGACCCGGTTCCTGTTCGACTGCGACGGGTACCTGACGTCCACGGTGGACAAGAACGGCAACACGCAGACGTTCACCTACGCGCAGCGCCAGTCGAACAACAAGCCGACCAAGTTCCTGAGCTACGTCACCGACCCCGCGGGGCGGCAGGCCCTGAGCGTGGAGTACTGGGAGAAGGGGCAGTCCGGCTACAAGTACGTGGACGCGACCGGTGCGGTCGTTTCGGCCACCGGCAAGCTCAACAACTCCAAGATCTACGACCACGTGAAGGCGATCACGGACGTCTCCGGCCGCCGCGTCGAGCTCTACTACACGGACAAGGGTCTGCTGGGGCAGCTGGTCGACGGCGCGGGTTCGGCCAAGGCCAAGACCTTCGGCTTCACCTACGACGCCACGCAGGGCAACAAGAACGTCAAGCTGGTCACGATCACCGACCCTCGCGGCAACGCGACCGCGTTGGACTACTTCGCGCCGTCGCAGGGTGACGACCAGGCCGACCACTGGAAGGCTCAGACGATCACCGACCGCCTCGGCGGCGACACCACGTTCGCGTACGCGCCGAACGCGACCGACGACACGCTGCGGGACGCGACGGTCACCGACGACAAGGGCAAGGTCACGTCCTACACCTCGGACGTGCGCGGCCGCGCCCTGTCCGTGACGAACGCGAAGGCCGAGAAGGTCGCGCTGACCTGGGACGCGGACAACAACGTCCGCACCCTGACCGAGGCTAACGGCGCGGTCACGGCGTACTGCTACGACCCGAAGACCGGGTACCCGATCTGGCAGCGGGACGCCGAGCAGAACAAGGCGAACGGCGGCGCGCCGGCCGCGACGGAGTGCGTGCGCGGGATGACCGCGGCGAAGGCGCCGAAGGGCGCGGCGGTGTACGAGTACGCCACCCGGGCCGACGGCTACGCGGCGGACCTGTTCCGCACCACGTCCGCGGCCGGGAGGGTCAACCAGTTCGGGTACGACACGTTCGGCAACCTCACCTCGGTGACGGACGGCCTCGGCCTGGCGACGTCGACCGCGGGCGACTACACGACCACGTACACCTACGACGCTTACGGGCAGCTCAAGACCGCGACGGACGCGAACGGCAACGCCACGACCTACTCGAGCTTCACCGCGACGGGGTATCCCGAGAAGATCACGGACGCGCTGAGCAAGGTCACGACCAGCTCCTACGACGTGCGCGGCCAGGTCCTGAAGGTCACGGACGCCGCCGGCGGGTGGACCACGCAGGCCTACGACGTGTTCGGGCGTCCGCTGGAGTCCGCGACGCTGAAGTCCGGCAGCGGCACGAGCGCGGTGACGCTCACGACGCCGGCGCCGGTGTACGACGCGAACGACAACGTCACCACATCGACCGCCCCGAATGGCGCGGTCAGCACCGCGGCCTACGACAAGGCGGACCAGGTCACCAAGACTACGGCGCCGAAGGACACGGACACCTCCGGTGAGCGGGCCACGACGTACGCCTACGACACGGTCGGGAACCTGACGTCGGTGACCGAGCCGAAGGGCGTGGCCACCACCACCGTGGCGGACGACTACACCACGAAGTACACCTACGACGACGTCTACCAGCTGACTGCAGTGACGAACGCGGCCGGGGACCGGATCGAGTACTCCTACGACAAGGTCGGCAACACGGTCGAGGTGCGGGACCCGAAGAAGGTCGCCTCCACGTCGACCACGGACTTCACCTCGCGCACCGGGTACGACCTGAACCACCGCCCGATCACGGCCACGGACGCCGACGGCAACATCACGCGTACGGCGTATGACGCGGACTCGCTGGTCACCTCGGCGACCGACGCGGACGGCAACGTCACGACCACGAAGTACGACGCGCGTGGGGCGCAGGTCGAGGTCAAGGTGCCGCATTCGGGCACCGGTGACGCGATCGTGTACCGCACCACTAAGTACGAGTACGACGAGGTCGGCAACACTACCCGGGTGGTCACCCCGCGGGGTGTGGACACCGCGGCGGCGGACGATTTCGCGCTGCGGACCGAGTACGACGAGCTGAACCGGCCGGTCAAGCAGTTCCAGCCGTACGACCCGGCCGACACCCGGTACAACAAGGCGGACGTCTTCACGGAGACGACGTACGACGCCGTCGGGCGGGTGAAGGCCACGTCCATGCCACCCTCGGACGGGCAGACGAAGCGGAACACGACCACGTTCGAGTACTTCGCGAACGGGTGGGTGAAGTCGTCGAAGGACCCGCACGGCATCGCCACGACGTACGACTACGACGAGCTCGGCCAGCAGACGGCGCGCACGCTCACCTCTGCCGGTGGTTCGGCGAACCGCACGATGACGTGGTCGTACTTCCCGGACGGGAAGCTGCGCACGATGGCGGACGACGGCGTCCCGGTGGGGTCAAACGAGGTCCTCGCGGACAACTCCGACCGCCAGTCGACGACGGTCAAGGGCACCTGGGCGACCGGTGACCTGACCGGTCAGCAGGGCATCGACCACCGCACGCACGCTGCCACGGCGACGCCGGGCACGGACGCGTTCACGTGGAGCCTGGACGTGCCCGCGAACGGGACGTACGACCTGTACGTCGCGTACCCGAATGTGACCGGCGCGGCGAAGGACGCCTCGTTCACCCTCACGCACGGCGACCCGGAGGCCGCCGCGGGCAGCGAGGGCGCGCAGGTCGTGGAGCCGAAGGTCACGGTGGACCAGTCCGCCGGCGCGGGTGCGTGGAAGAAGGTCGGGTCATACGAGCTCGACAAGAACGAGGCGACGTCCCTGTCGCTGGTGCCGTCGGCCACTGGCCTGGTGGTCGCGGATGCGGCGAAGCTGGTGCGCGACAACAGCGCCGACACGGACACAGAGCAGAAGACGTTCACCTACGGGTATGACGTGAACGGCAACCTGACCACGATCGACGACGCGTCCTCGGGTGCGGGGATCGACGCGTACAAGGTGGCCTACGACCAGCTGAACCAGGTTGCGTCGGTGACGGAGAACCTGGCCGGTACGGCGAAGACGACCACGTCGTACGCGTACGACGTCAACGGGCAGCCGACGAAGGTCACGCACCCGGACCAGGTCAGCGATTACACCTACGACACGCGCGAGCTGCTCAAGACGGTCGGCGTGACCGACACGACCGGCGAGACCCCGGGGTCGGTGAAGACGACGACGTACGGGTACACGACGCGGTCGCAGAAGGCGTCCGAGACGAAGCCGAACGGGAACGTGACCTCGTACACGTACTTCCTGGACGGTGCGCTGAAGTCCACCAAGGAGGTCAAGAAGGACGGGACCACGCTGGTCGCGTCGCACGCGTACACGTACGACGCGAACGGCAACCAGGCCACGGACGCGGCGTCGAAGATGAACGCGGACGACCACGGCGCGTACCTGGACTCCACGACGACGTACACGTACGACCCGGTCGACCGGCTCGCGAAGAAGGTCAAGACCGGCAACGGGTCCTCGGAAGAGACCTACGTGCACGACGCGAACGCGAACGTCATCTCCCAGACGCTCAAGGGCGCGACCACGACCTACGCGTACGACCGCAACTGGCTGCAGACCGCCACCACGGGCGGGCAGACGGCGAACTACACGTACGACCCGTTCGGCCGGCAGCAGTCGGTCACTGCGGCGGGAACGGTGATCTCCCGGAACACGTATGACGGGTTCGACCACGTGGCGAAGTCCGAGAAGATGGACGACACAGGCGCCCTGGTCGCCACGACGTACAAGTTCGACCCGCTGGACCGCACCACCTCGTCCACCTCGGGTGGCAAGACGACCGACTACACCTACCTGGGCCTGTCGACCGAGGTCCTCACGGAGGAGGTCGCGGGCGAGCTGGCGAAGTCGTACCAGTACTCCCCGTGGGGCGGCCGACTGTCGCAGATCTCCCACCAGGCCGACACGGAGAACGGCATCGAGGCAGGGGAGACGGCGTACTACGGGTACAACGCCCACACCGACGTCGAGACCCTGACCGACGAGACGGGCAACACGACCGCGACCTACGGGTACACCGCCTACGGGTTGGACGACACGTCGGAGTTCACCGGCATCGACAAGCCCGAAGCCGGCGACCCGACCGCGGCGGAGCCGTACAACGCGTACCGGTACAACTCCAAGCGCCTCAACGCCGGCTCCGGCACCTACGACATGGGGTTCCGCGACTACGACCCAGGCCTCAACCGCTTCACCACCCGCGACATGTACAACGGGGCACTGGCCGACATTGGGCTTGGCGCCGACCCGTATACAGGCAACCGGTACGCCTTCACAGCTGGCAACCCCATCAGTGGGATCGAGCTCGACGGACACAGGCTCTCAGATCCAAGCGCTGTCGTTTCAGATCCAGGGCCGTTGACGGTCAACGATTTCGAAACCATGAAGGAGCACCCAGAGTCGATCGAACTCATCACGGCGGAACCGACGCCACTCCAGGAATGGTTTGGCGGAAAGATGGACGAGCTGAGCAACACCAATATCCTCGAGGGATTTGGATTCGATCCGCCCGCAGGGGAGTGTGCGCCCGGCAATGACGAAGCGTGCGCATGGGAAATGACGAACGACTTCCTGTTGGTCATGATTCCTGGTGGCGCGGCCACCCGTGGGGCGCCGGCGCTCGAAGGGGCCGCCGCGCTACGTGGCGCCGCCGCGCCCAGCTCGAGTATCATCCTTGAGGCTTCGCAAGCTGCAAAGTCTGTCGACGTTGCCGCTTCGCGGGTAAAGTTGAGGGTGGGGACAAAAGCAAAGATTCAAGAGGCTGCGCCCAAGACAGCAAGCGGCGATTTCATCGACCCGAATACCGGTCAGATCATTCCTCGCACCGGCCCTTTCCATTATGGGCACAAGCCAGGATTCGAGTGGTGGCGTACGCAGCAGCAGGCGCGGCAAGAGGGATGGACGCGCCAGCAGGTCATCGATTTTGAGAACGATTCGACGCACTATCAGATCGAAGATCCTGTTTCGAACATGAGTCACCGATTCGAGATGCCGAGGTAACAGCGATGGACCGAGCGGGCCGCACGCCACTTCACTATGCAGCAATGGATGACGACGCTTCGGAAACCGAAAGGCTGCTACGCGAAGGTGTGGCCGCAGATGCCAAAGATGGGCAGGGCTTCACGCCTTTGCATCTGGCGGCCCAGCAGTATTCGGTATCCAGCGCTCGAGCACTACTGCGGCAGGGTGCGACCATAGACCTCGAGAATTCGTTTGGAAATACCCCCCTCTTCGTCGCGGTATTCAATTCGAACGGGCGCGGTGATATGATCACGCTCTTGCGTTCCCATGGTGCCGACCCGCTGCATCCGAATTTCAGCGGCCAGACTCCAGCTGGTTTGGCGCGGCTGATCGGCAACTATGATGTTGCCCAATATTTCGTCGACGTGCCGGAGTAGATGCGGAGGCGGTCGTCGGACGGGAGCTGGTGCTGCTGCGTCGCTCAGGATGACGACCATGGCGGCCGTGCGCAGCGTGTACATGGGCTTTCCGCGGGCTGTCCTCTAGGTGTGATGCCCAGTCACGTTGGTCGAGGCAGTGTGACGACACGATCTGATCTGTAGGGCGCGAGAGGACCTCCCGGTGTGGAGTGGAGCTGTCTGACGGTTCCGCTCCGGCACCAGGAGGTCTTCGTGTCTCACGCTACTCACTCGAACGCTGCCCTGACCCCACGAGGGCGCCTACGACTGGCCGTTCTCGTGGTCGATCACGGGTGGCCCATCGCCCGGGTCGCCGAACGGTACGACGTGTCCTGGAAGACGGCCGCGAAGTGGGCCGAGCGATACCGCGCCGAAGGCGTCGAAGGGATGCAGGTCCGCTCCAGCGCCCCACACCGGCGGCCTCGAAGGACGCCCCCGCGGCTGGTGCGACGGATCGTGCGAGCTCGCCTGCGCCACCGGATGGGCCCGATACAGATCGCGGACCTGATCGAAGTGCCGGCCTCGACCGTGCACGCGGTCCTGGTCCGGTGCCGGATCAACCGGCTGACCTACTTGGACCGGGTCACCGGAGAACGGATCCGCCGCTACGGGCACGAACGACCAGGCGACCTGCTGCACGTGGACGTCAAGAAGCTCGGCAAGGTGCCCGATGGCGGCGGCTGGCGCTACGTCGGCCGCCAACAGGGCGACCGTCATCGGGCCGCGACCTCGGCACGCACCGGCTCACCGAAGAGCAAGTACCACCAGCCGCTGATCGGGACCTGCTACCTGCACACCGTGATCGACGACCACTCCCGGGTCGCCTACGTCGAAGCCCACGACGACGAGACCAAGGAGACCGCCACCACGGTCCCGCGCAACGCCGTCGCGTGGTTCGCCGACCGCGGCGTGACCATCCGTCGGGTCATCTCGGACAACGGCGGCGCCTACCGGTCCCACCTGTGGCGTGATACCTGCGCCGAGCTCGGCATCACCCCGAAACGCACCCGCCCCTACCGCCCACAGACCAACGATGAAGCGCCCCAGGTTCTCTGCCGCTCCTACGCGGGTTGAACCTGGGGCGATTGAAACCGCGCGGTTGAGTGGGTCGTCGCCCCGGATCGTGTAGACCTCACCAGCTCGGCGATGACCGCGAGTTGGGCTGAGCTCGGCCGCGCGCAAGGCGGTCCACTCTCGCCAGCGCGTCGGGGATCCGGTTCGGCCCTGCCATCGCCATGACGATCAGCGCTGCCTCGGCAACGTCGAGCCCGGTGGCGGTGACGTAGAGGGGGCGCGTCGCAATGCCGCGGAGCACATGGGCGGCGTGGGTTGCGGTGCGGAACGGAGTCTTCGCGACGCCGATGACCGGCACGCCGACTGTCTCCGAGGCGTGCGCTCCGAGCCCGGGGCGGCCATGGGGGTCGAGAGTGGCGTATCCGTCGATGACCAGCAGTTCAAGGTGGGGGCCGAGGTCTAGGACGGCGAGGATGCACGGGAGTTCCCGCTTGAACAGTCCCCCAGGCTCGTACGGCTCGACCTCGGCGATGTCGGCGACGTGCTCGGACTCTGTTGTAGAGAGTGTCAGATCGCGGCACACGACGAGGGCTGACCTGGCTCCGCCCTGGTCGTCGTAGTGGACGTCTACCGCGCCGACCGTCGTGGTCGTGGTGTGCTCCATTCCTGGCTCAGCTGGCGGCGCGGATGCGGGTGTCGGCGAAAAGTTCGTTGGGGGTAGCAGGACGGCGTCTCCGTGGGTCTCAGTGAGCTGGCCAAGGTCATCGCTCTTGCGGTTCAAATCGTGCCACGCGTCGTGCCACGGATTGGCGCCTGAGCCACGCGATTGCCACGCACCGGCGCTGTGCACGTGGGCGCGGTTGCTCATGGTTTCGCGCTGTCCGAGGATGGCAGAATCGGGCTACGCGATCCGCGAGATTTCGGCGTTCCCGCGGCTCCGCGCATCATGAAGAGTTACAGATCAATCGCGCCTCGGTCGGCCGGAGTCGGGCCCGAGCTTCCTGGAGAAGGTCGGGGGTTCGAATCCCCCTAGCTCCACCGAAGGCCGACGGCCGCCGCACCTGGTGCGGCGGCCGTCGTCGTTCCCGGGCGCCTTTCGAACCCGCCGCGGGTCAGGCCGTGCGACGCGAGAGCAGCGCCGCGACGAGGAAGCAGAGCGCGCCGGCGAGCGTCCCGGCCTGGTCCCACCACGCGCTGAGGTAGGTGCCCGTGGAGGGCTCCACGTACGCCCCGACGGCAGAGGCGGCGAACGCCACCGAGCCGACGGCGTTGAGCCAGGTGCCGTGCCAGGTCCGGGCGTCCAGGTCCCACAGGTGCCCGCGGTCGCGGGTCGCGACGATCGCGCACGCCGACGAGACGAGGAACGCGACCGAGCCGTACGCGTCGGGCTTCCAGCCCGCGCCGAGCCGTCCCGGGTCCGCGACGGACGCGGCCAGGGCAGCGACCGTGCTCACGTTGAAGCACACCGTGCCGACGAGCTGGACCGCGGCGGCCCACCAGTCCCACCGGTCGGCGGGGTGCGTGCCCCTGCGGGGCGGGCGCCGGCCGCTGAGGCTCAGCTGCACGACCGCGGCGGCGGTGAAGAACACCGACCCGACGACGAACGTGACGCCCGCCCCGACCTCGCCGACCGCGTCGGCGTAGGGCGGGAGCGCCCCGACGAGGAAGCACAGCGACCCGACGGCGAAGCCCCACGCCTCGCGGCGCAGGCGCCGGCGCGAGGTGCTGTCGACGTCCTGGCCCGCCTCGGACACCTCTGCAGCGTAGGAACGGGGGCGGGCGGCCTCAACCGCCCGGCCGCTTTTCACCCCGGTGCGGTCCTCACCAGCGGCGGCGCACCGTCGCCTTGCCGCCGGTGACGAGGCTGCGGGCCGGCACGTCGTCGGCGACGACGGCCCCGGCGGCGATCACGGAGTCCCGGCCGATGGTCACGCCCGGCAGGAGGGTGGCCCCGGCCCCGATCCACACGTTCTCCTCGACGACGATCGGGCCGCCGGTGAGCCACACCCTGCGGTCGTCGGTGTCGACCGGGTGGCCCACGGTGATGAACGTGACCTTCGGCGCCACCATGACGCGCTCGGCCAGCCGGATCCCGGCATAGTCGAGGAACGTGCAGTTCTGGTTGACGAACACCCGCTCGGCGAGGTCGAGGTTCAGCCCGTGGTCCGTGTAGAAGGGCGGGTAGATCGTCGTCCTCGACGGCAGCGGACGGCCGAGGATCTGCTCGAACAGCTCCGCCTTGCCCGCCTCGTCGTCGAACGGCAGCACGTTGAGGCGGGAGGTGAGCTCGGTGGCGCGCAGCACCCGCTCGGACATGGTGCGGAACTCGGGGCCGTGGATGCGCAGGAGGAGGTCGCTCGGCATCCCCCGATGGTGCCGGGCGGGTGCGACATCGCCTGCTCAAGACCGCCGGGACCCGGGCGCCTCCCAGGGGAGCCGGGTGGTCACCGGCTCGGGTGCGGGCAGCGGCGCGCCGACCGTGCCACCAGCGGCCGGTCGCGGGGCTGCGCCGAGGCGGACGACGGCGGTGCGGTCGTCGATGCGGACGGCGGCGAAGGCGCCGTGCGCCGGCACCTCCGGCGGCACCGGGACGGCGTGCCGTCCGGCCGGCAGGTCCGCGTCGACGAGCGCCACGGCGTGGGGGACCGGGTCGGGCGGGACGGGCACGGCCCAGAGTGCCGTGGCCGTGACGTGCGCGGGGTCGGCCAGCGTGACGTGCAGCTCGCGGGCCTCGGCGTCGTGCTCGACGCCGGGCACCGGGCCGCCGACGATCTGCTCCACCTGGGCGGTGAGCAGCGGCGCCATGCCGCCGAGCCCGCTGTGGAACCGGACGTCGGGGTTGCGACGGAGCAGCTCCGCCTCCAGGAGCTCGCGCTGCCGAGGCGGCACCTGGCCGCCGAAGAGCACGAGGTCGAGGTCGCGGGAGTCGTAGTCCTCGAGCACCCGGTCGAACCGGTTGGTCGCGTTCGCCGCGATGCCGCGGGCGCGCAGCATCGCGACCGTCTCGGTGAGGGCTCGGGCGCTGCGGCCCACCACGAGGACCCGCGTCGTGCTGTCGCTCATCGTCCTGCTCCTTTGTTGGAACGTCCAAGATTGGTACAACCAACATACATCAACCGTGGGTCGTCCCAACATCCAGCTAGGCTCGGGGCATGCGCGAGCCACTCCCTCCCCGCCGCACGCCCGACCGGCAGAAGGATCGGCCGACGTGGCTGCTGGGGCGCGCCGCGGCGCGGTCGTCCGCCTTGCTCGCCGGCGCGTTCGCCGAGCACGGCGACGGTCTGCGTGGCTACCACTACCGGCTCCTGGCCGCGCTCGAGCAGTGGGGGCCGGAGAGTCAGGCCGACCTCGGGCGGGACACCGGCATCGACCGGAGCGACGTCACCGGCGCGCTCCGGGAGCTCGAGGACCGCGGCCTGGTGCGGCGGGAGGCGGACGCGACGAACCGGCGCCGCAAGATCGTGTCGGTCACGCCGTCCGGCCTCGCGGTGCTCCGGGAGCTCGACGGCGTCCTCGACGGCGTGCAGGAGGCGCTACTCGCGCCGCTCTCCGCCGCCCAGCGGCGGCAGTACGCGGAGATCATGGTGCTGCTCGCCGGCTCCTGACCGGCGCGGCGTCCCGACCGTCCGGCGTGTCCTGCCGCGCGGGTGTGGCGAGGTCGTGGAGGCCGTCGACCAGCGGTCGGTGGATGCGCAAAGATGAGGGGCGTGCCCCTCCGGAACGTCCGATTCGTCCTGCCCGTCGTCCTGACCGGTGCACTCGCCCTCACCGGCTGCGCGGCCTCGCCGCCCGGCGAGGCGGCGAGCCCGTCGACGGGCGCCCCGGCCGTCGCGGTCCGCGACCTGTCCACGCACACGGTGCTCCTCGACGCCGCCGACCCGGCCGATCTCGCGCTCACGACGAGCCAGACGGTCTTCGCGCGCTCGGAGGTCGTGGTCCTCGCCGACGCGGACGACGCGGGGGCGCGGGAGGCCCTGGCCGCCGCGGCGGTGGCCCTGCACGCCCCGGCCCTGCTGGCCGACGGCGCCGGGCCGGGCGTCACCGAGGAGATCGAGCGGCTCGGTGCGCGTGCGGCGGTCGTCGTCACGGGTGACCAGGCGGGACCGGGCGACGGCGACGCCGACGGCACGGACGCCTCGGAGGCTCCCGACGGTGACGCCGAGGCCGACCCGGGTGCGGCGGCGCGCCAGGTCGCGGACGCCGCGGGCGTCCAGGCGATCACGGTGAGCCCCGACGTCGTCGGCGGCGAGGACGGCGAGGAGGCCGAGGGCGACGGCGCGGGCCCGACGCTCGAGGACGACGACCTGGAGGATCTCGTCGATCGCCTCGACTCCCTGCTCGGCGGCGGCCCGGGGGCCTCTCCGTCCGCGTCGGGGGGGACCGAGGGTGCGCCGCGGCTGCTGCGCGAGGTGCTGGCGCTGGTCGACCCGCAGGAGGGGCAGGAGGCCGCGATCGCCTCGCTGCGTGCGGCGGGGGCCGTGACGACCGAGGTGCGCGGCGGTGACCTCGCGTCCCGGCGCGTCGTCGAGACCGTGGACCGGGCGCAGGCGCTCACCGTCGTGGGGGTGGGGCGGTCGTTCGGCGACGCCGGCACGTTCGCCTGGCGCGTGGCGGCCGCGGAGCGCGCCGCGCTGCTGCCCACCGGCTCGCAGCACCTGCTGCCGGCGCGGTATGTCGCCGTCGACGCGACGGTCTGGGACGACCCGGCCGCCGCCGTCGCCCGCGCACAGGCCGCGGCCGCCGCGTACGCGCCGGGCGAGGACGCGCCGGACGACGCTGCGGACGACCCCGTGGTCCCGACGCTCGTGCTGCCGGTCAGCGCGACCGCGAGCGGCCCGGGCGAGGACGGCGACTGGGTGACGCAGGAGGACGTGGAGTCCCTGCGCCCGCTGGTCGACGCGGCGCGGGACGCCGGGGTGTACGTGCTGCTCGACGTCGGCGCCGGCACCGCGCCGGTGGTCGAGCAGGTGCGGGCGGCCGAGGCGCTGCTGCGGACGCCCGGGGTGGGGGTCGCCCTGCACCCTGAGGCCCGGGTCGGCGACGGCGCCGCGACGACGTCCCACCAGATGACGGCGGCCGAGGTCGGCGAGGTGACCACCTACCTGGCCGACCTGGTGTCGCGGGAGGGCCTTCCGCCGGCCCTGCTGGTCGTGCACCAGACGCGACCGGAGTCCGTGCCCGACCGGTCCCTGCTGCGTTCGGTGCCCCAGGTGGAGACGCTCGTCCTCGCCGACCTGACCGGCGGCGCCACCACCGGGGAGTGGGTGTGGAACCAGGTGAGCGCCGACCTGCCCGACGGCGTGCACCTCGGGTGGTCGGGTCCGGCGTCCGGGGTGACGGGGCCGGTCGTGCCGTCCGATCCCGCGCCGGTGCTGATCGCCACCTCCTGACGGGCGGCGGTCGTCGCGCGGCGTCGTTGACAGGGGTTCGGCCGATTCGGCAGGATCGCTAACGTAACGTTTCGATCCTCCGTCGGCGCCGACCGGGTGCCGTCGGCCCGCGCCCCTGGAGACCGATCATCGTGCTGTCCCTGATCCCGTGGCCCACCGTCGTCGACGGGCAGGACACCGCCCCGCTCGCCCTGGACGTCGCCCGTCTCGTCGTGCCGGACGACGCCCTCGCCGTCGTCGCGGCCGAGCAGCTCGAGGCGGTGGGCGTGCGTGTCGTCGACACGGTGCCGGGCCAGGAGCCCGCCGAGGCGGACGGCGCCACGCCTGTCGTGCTGCGGCTCGACGCCGCCGCCGGGCCCGAGGGCTCCGACAACCCCGAGCGGTACACGCTGCGGGTCACGACGGCGGGCGTCGAGGCCACCGCGCCCGAGCCGGTCGGCCTGCTGCACGCGGTGCGCACGCTGCGCCAGCTCGTCCCCGCCGCGGGCGAGGCGGGTGCTGCGCGCGAGGTCCCCGCCGTCGTCGTGCACGACGCCCCCCGGTACGGCTGGCGCGGGCTGTCGTTCGACGTCGTGCGGCACTGGTTCGGGCCCGAGGACATCCGCGCCGTCGTCGACCTGGTCGGTGCGTTCAAGCTGCGCGTGCTGCACCTGCACCTCACCGACGACCAGGGCTGGCGGATCGAGACGCCGTCGCGCCCCGAGCTGGAGAAGGCGTCCGACAGCCAGGTGGGGGGCGGCACGGCCGGGTTCCTCACGGTGGACGACTTCCGCGAGCTGCAGGAGTACGCGGCCGCGCGGTTCGTGACGATCGTGCCCGAGTTCGACATGCCCGGGCACATCAACGCGGCCACGCAGGTGTACGGGGCGCTGACGAAGGACGGCCTGCCCACCGAGCCGTACGACGGCATCGAGGTCGGCTTCTCCCGGCTCTGGTTCGACAACCCGGCCACCGAGCCGTTCCTGCGCGACGTCATCGGCGACGTCGCCGCCATGACGCGCGGCGACTGGGTGCACGTCGGCGGCGACGAGGTGCACACGATGGAGGTCGAGGAGTTCGCGAAGTTCGTCGAGCTCGCCGCCCGGATCGTGCGCGAGCACGGCAAGACGCCGATCTTCTGGCAGGAGGGCGCGCGCGGCCCCGTCGAGCCGGGCACGCTGCTGCAGTACTGGGAGCCGAAGGGCGAGGAGTTCGCGCGCTTCGTCGCGGCGGCGCAGGCGGGCGCGCGGTTCATCATGTCCCCCGGGAACCACGCCTACCTCGACATGAAGTACACGCCGGAGCACGAGCTCGGCCTGCACTGGGCGGGGTACGTCGAGCTGCGCGACTCCTACGACTGGGAGCCGACCGCCGTCATCGACGGGCTGCCCGCCGACGCCGTCGAGGGCGTCGAGGCCGCCGTCTGGACCGAGACGATCACCACCCGCGACGAGCTGTTCTCCATGCTGCTGCCGCGCCTCGGCGCCGTCGCCGAGGTCGCCTGGACCGCTCCCGAGCGCAAGGACTGGGACGGGTTCCGCGCCCGCACCGCGGCGCAGGCGCCCGCCTGGCGTGCCGGCGGGTGGGCGTTCCACCAGACCCCGCAGGTCGACTGGCCGACCGTCTGAGCGAGGGGAGCGCGGTCAGGCCCCGGGGCGCACGGACTGCCGGAGGAACTCGAGCACCGCGGCGACGCGGTTGTTGGCCCCGTCCGGCAGGTCCAGCCGCTTGTAGACGCTGGTGAGGTGGGCCTCGACCGCCTTCGGCGTGATGCCGAGCTCGGCGGCCACCCGGCCGTTCCCGCGTCCCTCCGCGACGAGCTGCAGCACCCGGAACTGCGCCACGGACAGCAGCGCCAGGGGCGTGTCCGACCGCGGCACCGAGCGGCTCACCAGGGCCGGGTCGATCACGACCCGGCCCTTCCCCACCGCGGTCACGGCCCGCACGAGCTCGCCGGGCTGGGCCGACGACCGCTTGGACAGGTAGCTCCACGCGGTCGGGGCGGCGGCGCTGATCGAGCGCACCAGGGCGAGGAGGTTGTGGCTGGACACGAGCAGGATTCGCAGCGCGGGGTCCCGCTCCTGGAGGGCACGCCCGAGGGCGATGCCGTTGCCGTCCTCGAGCTCGATGTCGAGGAGGGCGACGTCGGCCTCGGCCGGCCGGATGACGTCGAGCGCCGCGCGCTGGCCCGCCGCGTCGGCCACGACCTCGATGCCGGGCTGCCCGCGCAACAGGGCCAGGACCAGGCCGCGCACCATCGCCTCGTCCTCGACGACGGCCACGCGCAGCGTGCGGGGGGCGGCGGTCATCGTCGGCTCTCCGCCCCGGGCGGCGCGACGACGAGCACCGGCAGCCTGGCGGCCAGCCTGGCCCCTCCCGCGGGTGACGGGCCGAGCGTGAGCTCCCCGCCCCGACCCTGCACCCGTGCCCGCAGGCGCGCGATCCCCGAGAGCTCCGGCTCGCCGTCGATCCCGACGCCGTCGTCGTCGACGGTGACGAGCGCGGTGCCCCAGCCGTCGGCGCTCTGGTCACCGCGGACCACGACGTCGATGACACCGGCCCGCCCGTGCCGCACGGCGTTGTTGACCCCCTCCTCGACGATGGAGAACAGCATCACCCGGTCCGCGGGGGGCAGGTCGTACCCGGCGAGCAGCGCGTCGGCGACGCCCTCGTAGCGCACGTCCATCCGGACCGTCGGCGGCAGCCGGTCCGCGAGGAGCAGCAGCGCGGCGGACAGGGCGAAGTCGCCCGCCAGGGGGTACAGGGTGTGGGCCACCGTGCGCACCTCGGACTCGCGGAACTCGTCCAGCGCCTCGGAGACCGCCTCGACGGAGCGCGCCGCGCTCTCCTGTCCGGCGCGCCGCAGCTCGTCGCGGACCGTCTCCAGCTCCCGGATCGCCAGGACGAGGCGCTGCTGCAGGCCCCCGTGCAGCTCCCGGGAGACCTCGCGCCGCACCCGCAGCTCCTCCTTCTCGGCCTCGATGCGCGCGAGCTCGGTGCGCTGCGTCTCCTCCAGGTGGCGACGCTCCTCGTCCCGGATGCGGCGACGGGTGCCCACGTAGTAGAGCGCGATCGAGATCGCGAAGGACGCCTCGAGGGTGGCCAGCACGGTCTCGACGACGAGGAACTCGGTGGACGCGCCCTGCGGCAGGCCGAGGTACACCGCTCCGGTGCGGGTGGCCCCGATCCCGAGGCTCAGGCCGACGACGAGGGCGATACGCGCCCCGCGCGACCAGTGCAGGATGTGCAGCCTGAGCAGCAGCGCCGCCGCGAGCGCGCTCGCGACGACGACTCCACCGACGAGGAGGGCGGTGACGCGGACGACGAACACCAGCTCGGGCTGCCCGAACACCGGCGCACCGGTGCTGTCGACGGGCGCGATGCCCTCCATCTCCCAGAGCGCGAGCTCGGCGGCCGGGACGACAGCGATCAGCGCGACGCCGGTCATCGCGATGAGCGCGAAGGCACGACGCTCGTCCCGCTCCGCGTCTCGGACCACCCCTCATCGTCGACAGGGGGGTCGCCTTCAGGCAACCGGAGCGGCTGCCGTCCGTCCTGCGTGCACGGCCTGGTCAGGCGCGCACGGCGTGGATCACCAGGTTGTCCCGCGCGGCTCCGGTGCTCCCTGCGCGCTGCAGGCACGTGAGCACGACGAGGCGCGCCTCGCCGTCCGGGCGGTGTCCCCAGACGTCGGGGGAGGCCGCGGCGTCGGCCTTGCTCAGCACCTCGGTGCTCTCCACGAGGTAGGTGACGCCGTCGACCCGCAGCTCGTCACCGGGGGAGACCGTGACGACGGGGTCGTGCGCCCCCGGCTCGAAGAACGCGTTGCCGGGCGCGCGCCCGTCGCGCACGGCGTGCACGGCCACGAGCCGGGGCCGGCTGCCCTCGGCCGAGGTCCGCCCCGGGTCCCGGACCTCGAACGCCTCGGTGAGCGTGGGCGGGTCGAGCGCCCCGCCCGTGGCGGACATCGAGGTGAGGGGGACGTCGAGGTCCTGGGCCGGTGCCTGGAACCGGCCGCCCGTCGGGCGCAGGTCCGCGCCCGCGACGTCGGGCCGGGCGTCGAGGCGGACGCACCGGCCGTCGAGGTCGCGCTGGGCGGCGGCGCACGTGTCGCCGCCCTGCAGCCCGAGCCAGGTCACGGTCGCCGCGCCGCCGAGCGACAGCGCGAGGACCGCGACCAGCAGGGCCCGCACCCCTCGTCTCACTCGGACACCTCGCGGGACGTCGCCCGGTGGCGGCGCAGGGCCCGGGCGGCGCCGGCCGCGGTGAGCGCGAGCAGCGCGCCCGCGAGGAGCAGCCAGGGCGGGTCGGCCGGGAGAGCGGCACCGCCCGTGCGGGCGACGAGCCCGCTGGTGCCGGCGTCGCCGGTGGCCGTGCGGGTCGTCCCGGTGCCGCCGTTGGCCGTGCTGCCGTCCGCGGTGCCCGACCCCGGTCCGTCGTCGCCGGGGACCGCGCCGGGACCGTCGTCGCCTGGTGGGTCCTCGGCCGGTGCGTCGGGGTCGGGGGTGTCGCCGAGGATGCGGAGCAGGAGGTCGAACGTGAAGACGCGCTCGCCCACGAAGGCGCGGTTGCCGCTCGTCGCCTCCACCGGGAAGGCGTAGTCGACGGGGATGTCGACGGTGGCCCCCCGGTCCAGGGCGACCTCGTGGATCACCGTCCGGCGGCCCTCCAGCTGCGTGGCGGGGACCCCGTTGACGGTCAGGTCGTCGTAGAACGAGTCGTCGGCCCAGCTCGCATTGCCGGCGTCGCGGAAGGCGACGGCGTCGACGACGCTCGCCGTGAGCGTGCCGGCGGTCGGACCGTCGTTGCGCACCCGCAGCACCGCCCGGCCGGAGTCGCCCGGGACGACGACGACCTCGCCGAGCAGCGAGCCGTCGACGAGGATCGCGTCGCCCGGCGTCACGGCGCCGGTCAGGCGGACGAGGGGCGTGCCGTCGGTGTCGTGCTCGGGGGTGACCGGGCTCGCCGCGTCCGCCCGCACGATCATGGCCGGGGCGGTCGCGGAGGCCGCGACCACGGCGGAGGCCGACGGGGCGACGGCCCCGGTGGCGGCGAGCACCACGGCGAGGGCGAGGGCCCGGGTGCGGTTCCTGGTCATCACGATGCTCCCTTCTCTCGGTCGGTGGTCCGCTCCGCGCGACGGCGGGTGCCCCGCGAGCGGTCGGGCGTCACGACCGCGACGACGCCGTAGAGGATGAGGCCGACGGCGGCGACCTTCACCGCCGTGGGCGCCCACGACGCGTTCGTCACGTGGCCGACCAGCGGGATCGAGTACACGACGCGGCCCTGCACCTGGTCGGCGACGATCGGGTCGTCGTCGGCGCCGTTGGCGTCGCCGCGGGTGATGAAGCCGGCAGCCCCGTCGCCGCCCCACGTGATCCCGACGACCCGGTGGGTCACCAGGGTGGGGTCGCCGGAGACGGGCTGGAAGGTCAGGACGTCGCCCACCTGGACGTCCGCCGGGTCGACCGGGCGCACCACCACGACGTCGCCGGGGGAGAGCGCCGGCTCCATCGAGCCGGTCAGCACCGTGAGCGGGGTGGCGCCCATGGCCTTGGGGACGACCACGGCGGCCCCGGCCAGCGCGAGCAGGGCGACCATGACGGCGCCGAGCAGGACGGACGCGATCCTCCCGAGGACGCGCCGCGGGCGCCCGGCGGGGCGCGACCGGAGTGCGGGGGACGACGTCGTGCCGACGGCCGGGGCCTGCCCCGTGCTGGTGGTCATGACGTCCTCCCCTCGAGCCAGGCGCGCACGTCGTCCAGCGCGATCCCCTGGGCCTCGGCCCACTCCTCGACCTCGGCGGGAAGCTCGTCCGGGTCGACGGCGGCCTCGTCGAGACCGGCCCGGTCGAGCAGGTCGAGCAGGTCGTCGGCCCACTCGGGCTCCGGCTCGGCGTCAGCCTCGCCGGCGTCCGACGGTCCGTCGTCGGGCGTCTCGGTGGGCTCGGGCTCGGTGGGCTCGGGCTCGGCGGGAGAGGTCTCCGCAGGCTCGGGCTCCGCGTCGGGTTCCGTGCTCGGCTCAGGTTCCGGGGCGGTGTCGTCCGGCGCCTCGGCCGGGTCGGCCTGCTCGGTGTCGGCCGTCGCGTCGGAGGAGTCGGGCTCGGCCTCGTCGTCCGACCGGGCGGCGTCGTCCTCCCGGGCGCGCGGGGCCGCGTCGACCTCGACCTCCAGGGAGCCGCTCACGACGGGGGGCGCGGGAACCGCCGCGGAGTCGCTCCACAGGCGCTCGCGGTCGTCCACCGACTCGCCCGCCCGGACCTGCCACAGGTCCGCGACGAGGTCGCCGTCCTCCAGCCGGAGGCCCTGGTAGGCGTTCCCCGCCCACGGGTCCATCGCCACGGTGAGCGTCACGGTGAGCGCGCCGGCGGCGTCGTGCGGGAGCTCGACGGGGACGTCGGGCGCGCCGTCGAAGCGGAACGCGCCCTCGTCGTCGAGCGCCCCGGTCGCCACCTCCACGCCGTCCTGCTCGACCACGGCCGAGATCTCGAGGACCTCGAGGAGCGTGCTGTCGCGCCAGGCCGGGACCGCGAGCCGCAGGACCGCGTCGAGGTTGTCCCCGCGCATCGCCGTGCCGAGGTCGTAGGACGCCGTGAGCTCGCCGTTCGGCTCGATCGTGCCGGGGTCCGGGGACCCGTCCGCGGCGTCGAGCGTGACGTCGAGGTCGCCGGCCGCGAGGGTCGCGGCCCGGGCGGGAGCCTCGTCCCGCCAGGCCGCGGTGGTGGTGCCGGTCGACCCGAGGAGCATGGCGCCGGCGAGGGCGCCGGCGGCGAGGCTGGCTGCGCGCTTCATGGAGAGCCTCCTTCAGAGGGTCTGCAGCGGGTGCCGCCGACGGCTCCCGGGCCGCGGTGGTCGCCGGGCCCGGGAGGCGTCAGGTGGCGGGTGCCGTCAGCGGATCTGCTCCAGCATCACGTTCATGTCCTGCAGGACGGCTTCGGTGCCCGTCAGGTCCTGCCGGTCGATCGCGCGCGGCAGGTTCCCGAGGACGAACACCCGCAGCTCCTGCATGCCCGACCCCGGGAAGTGCAGGTCGGCGGCCTCGGACACGTCGTGGGCGCCGCTCACGACGTTCCCGTTCTGGTCGGTCACGAAGAACTTCAGGCCCAGCCCCTGGGCGAGCTCGCCGTCGAGGGAGGCGCCGTGGACGGAGAGCCGGGCCTCCATGTTGTCGCCCTCGGCGTAGGCCATCACCCGCGTCTGCCCGAGGACGAAGTCGCCGGGCACCGCCTGCCACGTGCCGAGGTCGATCTGGTGACCGACGACCTGGCCCGTGGCGGAGCCGGTGGCGTCAGGGTCGAGGGTCTGGAACTCGGTCGTGACGCCGATCGGGAGCGACTGCTCCTCCCCGAGCCAGTTGACGTCCCAGCTCAGCGCCGGGCCGACCTCGCTCGTGAGGTCCTGGGCGTCGCCGCGGTCGGGCGACACGTCGAACCACTGCGTCTCCTCCGCCTGCACCTTCAGGTGGCCGGCGCGGATGACGCCCCCGGCGACCTGTCCCTGGTCGTGCCAGAGGGCGAAGGTGCCCCCCGCGCCGAGCAGCAGAGCGGCACCTGCGACACCGGCGACGATCCCCTTGGTCCTCGTGTTCATGATGGCCTCACCCTTCGTGCGGTCGCGTTGCGTATCGCGCGAGGATGCTCGCCGTGGAGGTCTTCTCCGTCGTCCGGTGACTCGCCGTCGCAACGGTCCCCAGTCTTCGGCGGCGCACGGGAGTGGTCTGACCACTGCTAGGGGAAACCCCAGTGCGGGGGTGGGTGAGAGCCGGAGCTCCTAGATCCAGGACTCCAGCCGCATGACGTTCTGCCAGTAGGAGTACGGCACCTGCATGCCCGTCCACAGCGGGTAGAAGATCGCCGACACGGCGAGGATCACGACGAGCACGGCGACGATCGTCGCCACGGCGAGCGAGCGCTCGCGCCGTCGTCCCTCCGTGCGCTCCAGCGCCACGACCATGGGGTAGACGAGCGTCAGCACCACGAACGGCGTGAAGACGATCGAGTAGAAGGTGAAGATCGTCCGGTCGCTGAACGGCGGCGCGTAGGCGAACCAGGGCAGCCAGCCGGCGGCGGTGCCGCTCAGGACGGCGAGGGCGCGCCAGTCGCGCAGCCGGATCCCCAGCCAGATCGTCGCGACGAGGGCGATCGCGCCGAGGAGCCACAGCAGCGGGTTCCCGAGCGACGTGACGGCGCGGGCGCACGCCTCCGCGGCGTCGGCGGGGCACGTGCCCTGGCCGGGGGTCTCCTTCTCCCAGAAGAACGACGTCGGCCGCCACTGCACGATCCAGCCCAGGGGGTGCGAGGCGTACGGGTGGTCGGAGGAGAGCCCGGTGTGGAAGTCCCACATCTGCTGGTGGTAGTGGAGCAGGCTGCGCAGCGGGTCGGGCAGCCAGGTGACGCCCTCGCCGGGGTGCTCGGCCGCCCACTGCCGCAGGTAGGCGCCCTGGTTCACGAACCACGACCACCACGACGCGACGTAGACCACGATCGCGGTGGGCACGATCGTGAGGAACGCGGGCACGGCGTCCACGACGAGGGAGTCCTCCCACCAGCGGCCGACGCCGGCGGCGCGGCGGGCCGCGAGGTCCCACAGCACGGTGAGGATGCCGAAGACGGCGACGAACCACAGGCCCGACCACTTGGTGCCGCAGGCGAGGCCGAGGCTGACGCCCGCGGCGAGGCGCCACCAGCGGAAGCCCAGCCGCGGACCGTAGCGCGCCACGGTGCCGCCGGCGTCGAGGATCTCCGCGACCCGGCCCGCGAGCCGGCGTCTGGCCTGTTCGCGGTCCATGACGAGGCAGCCGAACGCGACCAGCACCCAGAACATGAGGAACTGGTCGAGCAGGGCCGTGCGGGAGTGCACGATGGCCTCGCCGTCGACGGCGAGCAGCAGGCCCGCGACCACCCCCATCGTGGTCGACGAGAACAGCCGGCGGGCGATCCGGACCAGCAGGAACACGGCGAGGATCCCGACGACCGCGCTGGACAGCCGCCACGCGAAGGAGCTGGTGGCGCCGCCGCCCGCGTCCATGCCGAGCCAGATCATCCACTTGCCGATCGGCGGGTGGACGACGTAGGCGGCCTTGTCGAGGTAGGTGAGGACGTCGCCGGCCTCGAACGCCGGGTTCGGCTCGTCGGGCCACTGCGCCTCGAAACCGAGGCGGCCGAGGGTGAACGCGTCCTTGACGTAGTAGGTCTCGTCGAACACGAGCTTGTGCGGCTGCCCCAGCTGCCACAGCCGGGTGGCCGCCGCCAGCAGCGTGACGACGATCGTGCCGAACCAGCCCCAGAACCGGTCGCGGCGGCGCAGGTCGAGCCGGACGCGCCGCGCGCCGAGCAGCCGCTCCAGCAGCTTCGCCTGCGTGGTGCGACCGTCGCCGTCCGCGGGCATCGGGGACGGCGGTGCCGGGGCGCCAGGGAATGCCGGCGGCGGGGCCCCGTGCGCCGGGGGCTCCGGCGTGCCGTCGGCCGCGGGCGTCCCGTCCGGGGCCTCGGCCGCGCGGTGGCGCGCGTGGCTCGGCGGCGTGCCCGCGGGCGCGGGATCGCCGGTGGCGGTGGCGTCGGCGTCGGGGGCGGTCACCGGGTCATCGTAGGGGGCGTGCGACGCTGGTCACCATGACCCCCGAGCCCTCCGCCGCGCCGTCTCCCGACACCCGTCCAGCCCCGCACTCCGAGGCCGGGGCGGTCGTGCTCGCGGCGACGCCCATCGGGAACGCGGAGGACGCGTCGCCGCGGCTGCGCCGGCTGCTCGCGGAGGCCGACGTCGTCGCGGCCGAGGACACGCGCCGCCTGCACGCCCTGGCCGCGCGACTGGGCGTGACCGTGGCCGGGCGTGTGACGTCGTACCACGAGCACAACGAGGAGGCCCGCGCCGACGAGCTGCTCGACGTCGTCGCGGACGGCGGCACCGTGCTCGTGGTGTCGGACGCCGGCATGCCCGCGGTGTCCGACCCGGGCTACCGCGTCGTGGCCCGCGCCGTGGAGCGGGACCTGCGCGTGACGGCGGCCCCCGGTCCGTCGGCGGTGCTCACCGCGCTCGCCCTGTCCGGGCTGCCCACCGACCGGTTCACCTTCGAGGGGTTCGTGCCGCGCAAGGCGGGGGAGCGGTCGCGGTGGCTCGGCGCGCTCGCCGCGGAGCCGCGCACGATGGTCTTCTTCGAGGCGCCGCACCGGATCACGGACACGCTGCACGCCATGGCCGACGCGTTCGGGCCCGCCCGGCCCGCCGCCGTCTGCCGTGAGCTGACCAAGACGTACGAGGAGGTGCTCCGCGGCCCGCTCGCGGACGTCGTCGCCGAGGCCGACGCCCGCGCCGCGGGCGGCGAGGGGCTGCGCGGCGAGATCTGCGTCGTCGTCGGAGGCGCGCCCGCGGGTGCGGCTCCCAGCGTCGAGGACCTCGTGCCCGAGGTCCTGGCCCGCGTCCGCGCGGGGGAGCGGCTCAAGGCCGCCGTCGCCGACGTCGCCACCGCGGCCGGGGTGCCCAAGCGCGACCTCTACGCGGCCGCCCTCGCCGCGAAGTAGCTGCCGAGCATGCACCCGTGCACGTCCTGAGCGCTCAGAACGTGCACGGGTGCATGTTCGGCCGTCAGGCGGCGGTCGAGGGGGTGAGCTCGACGCCGGCGGCGGCGAGCTCGGCGCGGGCCTGCTCGCCCTGCTCGGGGCTGACGGGGATGGTGAGGTCGGTGAGCACGCGCGTCGCCAGGCCCAGGCCGACGGCGTCGAGGGCGGTGCGCTTGACACAGTGCGACTCGACGAGGCCGACGACGTCGACCGCCTCGACGCGGGCGTCGCGCAGCGCCTGCTCCAGCGTGCGGCCGTCGGCGTCCGTGCCCTCGAAGCCGGAGTAGCCGTGGGCGTACTGGCCCTTCTTCACGGACACGTCCGGGCGCAGGTCCGCGAGGGCGGGGTGCAGCTCGGCGTTCGGCGTGCCGGCGAGGCCGTGCGGCGGCCAGGAGTCGACGAAGTCGGGGTGGTCGCTGAAGTGGTCGCCCGGGTCCACGTGCCAGTCCTGCGTGGTCACGACGATCTCGTACCGGTCGCGGTGCGCGGCCGCGTAGGCCGCGACGTCCGCGGCGACCTGGTTCCCGCCGTCGACGGCGAGCTCGCCGCCCTCGCAGAACGTGGGCTGGACGTCGACGACGATCAGGGCGCGGACGGAGGCGGGCACGGCATCGCTCATGCCACCCAGCCTGCCACGGTGCGCGGCGGATCAGGGACCGTCGCCGCCGCCACCACCGCCGTCGAAGAATCCCCCGCCGTCCAGGTAGCCCATGCCGAACGCGTCCGCGGAGCGACGGTTGCGCATGTCCATCTTGTCGGGCTCGAGCCGGGGGTCCGCGGCCCAGGAGGGCGGGCGGCGCTCGGAGGGATCGAGGCGCGGCAGCTTCTCGCGGCGGTGGAACGTGGCCCTGAGCCTTGCGCTGAGATTCATGACGACTCCTCCGTCGGAACCGCAGTCCGAGAACCGTTCGTCAAGAGTAGGTCGCGAGTCGGTCTGGTGTCGACGACGGTCACCCGGGGCACCAGCGCCCGGGCCGCGTCAGCAGTAGCCGCCGCCCGCGGAGTCGGGGCAGTAGAGCGGCTGGACGGCCATGGTGCCGGCAGCGGGCCGCCCGCGCTCCTCCGCCACGGAGAGGGGCGGGAGGCCCGGCCGCGCGGCGGGACGGGTCCGGCCGCCACGACGGAACAGGCGTCGCAGGCGTTCGGTGATCGACATCGCAGTCCCCCTTGACCGGTTCTTGGGGGAGAGCATGCCAGTCCGGCGGCTCGGTGTCGACGGTGGCGGCCGTGCGCAGCAGGATGGGGTCATGAGGCGCCATCCGACCCGCCGCCCGGCGGCCGCCGCCCCCGTCGCGGCGCTCGTGCTCCTGCTCGCGGCCTGCGGCGGCCCTGGCGACGACCCGGACCCGGCGACGCGGTCGTCGTCCCCGGAACCGACGGCGAGCGACACCCCTGCGGGGACCTCCGCGGCACCGGCGGCCACGCCGGAGGTCTCGGTCGAGACCGTCGTCGACGGTCTCGACGTGCCCTGGGGGCTCGCCGCGCTGCCGGACGGCGCGCTGCTGATCAGCCTGCGCGACGAGGCCCGCCTGGTGGTCGTGGACCCCGACGCCGGCACGACGACGGACGTCACCGGTCCCGGTGCGGACGCGCTCGCCGCGCAGACCACCCCCGACGGCGAGGGCGGGCTGCTCGGCGTCGCGCGCGACCCGGGCTCGGGCGACGTGTTCGTCTACCGCACCGGCGCCGACGACAACGCCGTGCTGCGCGGCGCACTGGACGGGACGGAGCTCGGCGGGCTCACGACCGTCCTCGACGGCATCCCGCGCGCCGGGCACCACGACGGCGGCGGGCTGGCGTTCGGCCCCGACGGCTTCCTCTACGTCGGCACCGGTGACGCGGGGGACGGGGAGGCGTCCCAGGACGCCGCGTCGCTCGCGGGCAAGATCCTGCGCGTCACGACCGACGGGGATCCGGCGCCCGGCAACCCCGACCCCGGCTCGCCGGTCTGGACCTTCGGCCACCGCAACGTCCAGGGCCTCGGCTGGGACGCCTCGGGCCGGATGTTCGCGAGCGAGTTCGGGCAGAACACGTGGGACGAGCTCAACCAGATCGAGGCGGGCGGCAACTACGGCTGGCCCGACGTCGAGGGGCCGGGCCTCGAGGGTCAGCCGCAGGCGGGCGACGGCACCGTCGCGCCGGTCGCCTGGTGGCCCACCTCCGACGCGTCGCCGTCCGGCCTGGCCGTGACCGACGACGCCGTGTACCTCGCCGGGCTGCGCGGCGAGCGGCTGTGGCGCGTGCCCTTCGGGAGCACGGCCTCGGGAGCGGACGAGGAGGACCCGAGCCCGGGGGCGAGCAAGGGCGCGGTCGACGTCGACGGGAGCGCCCGACCGCTCGGGGAGCCCCAGGCCCTGCTCGCGGGCGAGCTGGGCCGGCTGCGCAACGTGGCGCCCGTCGAGCCCGGGGGTGGGGACGCCGGTGGCCTGTGGGTGCTGACCAACAACACCGACGGCCGCGGCTCGCCGCGGGACGGCGACGACCGCCTGGTGCGGGTCACCTTCGGCTGACGGGCGGAGGCAGCGGGCCGGAGCCGGGGTGCGGACGGCTCGGGACGCCCCGTCGCGCGGGCCCTAGAATCGCCCGCATGACCCACATCCTCTCGGCCGTGGCGTGGCCCTACGCCAACGGCCCGCGGCACATCGGCCACGTCGCCGGCTTCGGCGTTCCCTCCGACGTCTTCAGCCGGCACATGCGGATGGCGGGTCACGACGTGCTGATGGTCTCCGGCACGGACGAGCACGGGACGCCGATCCTCGTGCAGGCGGAGCAGGAGGGCGTGACGCCGCAGCAGCTCGCGGACCGCTACAACCGCGTCATCGTCGAGGACCTCACGTCGCTCGGGCTGTCCTACGACCTGTTCACCCGCACGACGACGCGCAACCACTACGCCGTCGTGCAGGAGATGTTCCGCACGGTGTACAAGAACGGCTACATGGTCGAGAAGACCACGATGGGCGCGATCTCCCCGTCCACCGGCCGCACGCTGCCCGACCGGTTCATCGAGGGCACGTGCCCCATCTGCGGGTACGACGGCGCGCGCGGCGACCAGTGCGACAACTGCGGCAACCAGCTCGACCCGATCGACCTGATCAACCCCCGCAGCCGCATCAACGGCGAGACGCCGAAGTTCGTCGAGTCGAACCACTTCTTCCTCGACCTGCCGGCGCTCGCGGACGCGCTGGGCGACTGGCTGCGCACCCGCACCGGCTGGCGCCCGAACGTGCTGAACTTCAGCCTCAACCTGCTCGACGACATCCGGCCGCGCGCCATGACGCGCGACATCGACTGGGGCATCCCGGTGCCGCTCGAGGGCTGGGAGGAGAACCCGGCCAAGCGGCTGTACGTGTGGTTCGACGCCGTCATCGGGTACCTCTCGGCGTCGATCGAGTGGGCGCGGCGCACGGGCGACCCGGAGGCGTGGCGCGCGTTCTGGAACGAGGAGACGGCCCGCTCCTTCTACTTCATGGGCAAGGACAACATCACGTTCCACTCCCAGATCTGGCCGGCCGAGCTGCTGGCCTACGACGGGAAGGGCTCGCGCGGCGGCACGCCGGGCCCGTACGGGACGCTGCAGCTGCCCACCGAGGTGGTCAGCTCGGAGTTCCTCAACGTCGAGGGGCAGAAGTTCTCGAGCTCGCGCGGCGTCGTCATCTACGTCCGCGACATGCTGGCGCGCTACCAGCCGGACGCGTTCCGCTACTACGTGGCGGCCGCGGGCCCGGAGAGCCAGGACGTCGACTTCACCTGGGACAGCTTCCTGCGCCGCACCAACGACGAGCTCGTGGCGGGCTGGGGCAACCTCGTGAACCGCACCGCGAGCATGGTGCACAAGAACTTCGGGCAGGTCCCGACGCCGGGCGAGCTGGCCGACGTCGACCGCGGCGTCCTCAAGTCGACGTCCGCGGCGTTCGGCACGGTCGGCGGGCTCATCGAGTCCAACCGGCAGCGGGCGGCGGTCGCGGAGGCCATGCGCGTGGTCGGCGACGTCAACCGGTACGTGTCGGAGACGGAGCCCTGGAAGCTCAAGACGGACCCGGACCGCCTCGCGACCGTGCTGCACACGGTCACGCAGGCCGTGAGCGACTGCAACACGCTGCTCAGCCCGTTCCTGCCGCACTCCGCCCAGCAGGTGCACGAGACCATGGGCGGCACCGGCACCTTCGCGCCCCAGCCGCGCATCGACGAGGTCACCGACCTCGACGACGAGACCCGGCAGTACCCGGTCATCACGGGCGACTACGACTTCCCCTCGTGGGAGTCGCGTCCCGTGACGCCGGGCACCGAGATCGCGAAGCCCACCCCCGTGTTCACCAAGCTCGACGACTCGATCGTCGAGGAGGAGCTCGAGCGGCTGCGCGAGAAGGCCTGAGGTGGGGCGCAAGCGCGAGCGCGGGTTCCCGGCGGAGCCCGCGCCCCTGCCGGTGCCCGTCGCCGACAACCACACGCACCTCGACGCGATCGCCGGGATCCTTCCCGACGGCGAGCCCGTCCCGACCGCTGCCGAGCACCTCGCCCGCGCAGCGGCGGCCGGCGTGGACCGGGTCGTGCAGGTGGGCTGCGACCTGCCGGGCATCGACTGGACCGTCGACCTGCTGGCGGCGGGTCACCCGGGCGTGCTCGCGGCCGTCGCGATCCACCCCAACGAGGCCGTGCTGCACGCCGGCGTCCGCGAGGTCGGCCCGGACGGGCTCGAGCCCGACCCGGCGCCCCACCACGGGGTGCCGCTCGACGACGCGCTCGACCGGGTCGCGGAGGTCGCGCGGTCGCACGATCGCGTGCGCGCGATCGGGGAGACGGGCATGGACCTGTTCCGCACCGGCCCCCAGGGGGAGGCCGTGCAGCGGGACGCGTTCCGCGCCCACGTCGCGCTGGCGAAGGAGCTCGGCCTGGCGCTGCAGATCCACGACCGCGACGCGCACGCGCAGGTGATCGACGTCCTGCTCGCCGACGGCGCCCCCGAGCGCACCGTCTTCCACTGCTACTCGGGCGACGAGGAGATGGCCGCGCTCGCGGCGGAGCACGGCTGGTTCCTCTCGTTCGCCGGCCCGGTGACGTACCCGAGGAACGACCACCTGCGGGCGGCGTTGCGCGCCGTGCCCCTCGAGCTGGTGCTGGTCGAGACGGACGCGCCGTACCTGCCGCCGCACCCGTACCGCGGGCAGCCGAACGCCCCGTACGTCGCGGCGCACACCGTGCGCGCGATGGCGGACGTCCTCGAGCGCCCGCTGGACGAGGTGTGCCGGACGCTCTCGGCGACGTCCGAGCGCGTGTACGGCGCGTGGTGAGCCCCCGGGTGAGCGGTTCGTGAGCGGTCGAGGGCTTCCCCCCTGGTCACGGTTCCGTTACGGTCTGGTGCTCGTGCGGAGGTCGAGGACGGAGCGCGCGTCGGACACGGCGACGGTCCCGTCGTCGACCCCACGCCGCGGGGCCCTCTCGGGCCCCGCGCGTCACGTCGTGCACGGCACGGTGGTCCTGGCGCTGGTGGGCGGCACGGTCGCGGTCACGCAGGTG
Source organism: Isoptericola sp. NPDC056578 (assembly GCF_042793275.1). NCBI lineage: Bacteria > Bacillati > Actinomycetota > Actinomycetes > Micrococcales > Promicromonosporaceae > Isoptericola > Isoptericola sp. NPDC056578. The sequence goes on along the minus strand of NZ_JBHTVC010000036.1, from coordinate 2,747 downwards.
CACAAGACGATGACGATCGACTACGACGGCCACGTCGCGACCGTCGGCTCCTACGGTGCGTCGGTGGCCGACGTGCTGCGCTACCACCACATCCCGCTCGGCCCGGACGACCTGGTGCAGCCCGCGGCGTCGTCGCCCGCGGCGGACGGCGGCCAGGTCGTGGTCCGCTCGAGCCGTGAGGTGACTGTCGAGATCGACGGGGAGGTCACCACCTTCCCGACGACGGCGCACACGGTCGGCGAGCTCCTGGCGGCGCTCGGCCCCCGGGGGTCGGACGCCGTGACGTCGGCGTCGCGCACCGCTCCGCTGGACCGGACCCCTGTGCGGGTGTCGACCACGAAGACCGTGCAGGTGGCGGTGGACGGCCTGGTGCTGCCGATCCGCACGGCGCAGTCGACGGTCCGCGACGTGCTCGCGACCGCGGGCATCACGCTCGGCGAGCACGACCGCACGTCCGTGCCGCTCGGCGCGGCGGCCGTCGACGGGATGGTCGTCATGGTGAGCCGCGGGAACACGGACGCCGACCGGAAGACCGAGGTCATCCCGTTCGAGACGGAGCGCGTCGAGTCCGACGAGCTGCCGAAGGGGTACGAGGTGGTGCGCACGGCCGGCGTGCCGGGGGAGCGCGTCACGACCTACGAGGTGCGCACCCTGGACGGCGCCGAGGTGGAGCGCACCGTGGTCGACCGCGAGGTCACGCGCAAGCCGGTGGACGAGGTCGTCGTGGTGGGCACGCTCGAGGTCTCCACGGCCAACCCCGACCCGGGTTCCGCGAAGGCGATCGGCAAGGCGATGGCCGCCGAGCGCGGCTGGGGCGCCGACCAGTACACCTGCCTCGAGAAGCTGTGGGACAAGGAGTCGGGCTGGCGCTGGAACGCCGAGAACCCGTCCAGCGGCGCGTACGGCATCCCGCAGTCCCTCCCCGGCTCGAAGATGGCGACCGCCGGGTCGGACTGGCGCACCAACCCGTCGACGCAGATCGAGTGGGGCCTGGGCTACATCTCCGGGCGGTACGGCACCCCCTGCGGGGCCTGGAGCCACTCCGTGTCGGTGGGCTGGTACTGACCGCTGCCGGTCGAGCCCGCCGACACCGGGGTCGTGGTCCCGACACGCTCGGGCGACGTGTGAGACAGGTCACCCCGGTCGTGGCGACTTATCGGACAGCAGGGGACAGACGCGGGCATCCGTACCATAACCAGGCTTGGCCGATGGTCACGATCCGGTTACGGTCTTCGGAGCCACCGGATCGACCACGACCCCGACAGCCAGCCGGGACCCCGCCGTCGTGACCGGACCGCACGACGACTGGACCTGTGTGAACCCCTCGAACGAGACTCCCCACTCCTCGGCCGAGTCGATGCCCGAGGCTGGGCCCGACGCAGCGGCCGCCTCCGCGACGACCGCCACGCGCCGTCGCCGTCGGCTCCCGCTCATCGCGGGTCTCGCCGCCGGCGCGCTCGTCGTCGCGGGCGGTGCGGCCACGGCCTACGAGAGCGCGCGCAAGAGCGTGACGCTCGACATCGACGGCGCGACGCGCACCGTCTCGACCTTCTCCGGCTCCGTCGCCGGCCTGCTGGACGCCCAGGGCGTCGAGGTGGGCGAGCGCGACGCCGTCACCCCGTCCGTCGACGCCGCCCTGCGCGACGGCTCGCAGGTCGTGGTCCGCTCCGGGCACGAGCTCACGGTGGACGTCGACGGCAAGCAGGACGACGTGTGGGTCACGGCGCTGGACGCCGAGGAGGCCCTGCGCGGCCTCGACGCCCGCGGTTCCGACGTCTCCCTCGTCGCCTCCCGCTCCGGCGACCGCGCGTCGCTGCCGCTGCAGCTCGACGCCGACCAGCCGGTCGCCGTCGTCGCGGACGGCACCACCACGGTGGTCGACGACGGCTCCGTCGGCCTGGAGGCGATCCTCCAGGGTCTCGGCCTGACCGCCGACGACGACGACCACGTCTTCGTCGAGCGTCAGACCGCCAAGACCGACGGCGACCCGGCGGTGCGCATCGTCATCGAGCGCGTCGAGACGAAGAAGGTCACCAAGAAGGTCGCGGTGGACCACAAGGCGCGTACCGAGAAGGACGCCGACCGCTTCGCCGACCTGGGCGCCAAGGTCGCCCAGGAGGGCAAGGACGGCGAGCGCACCCTCACGTACCGCGTGACCACGGTCGACGGCGACGTCGTCGCCAAGAAGAAGCTCTCGGACAAGGTGACGACCAAGCCGGTCACGGAGGTCGTCGTCGAGGGCACCAAGGCGCGCCCGGAGCCGGAGCCCGAGCCGGAGCCGAAGGAGAGCTCCTCCGGCAGCTCGTCCTCGTCGTCGAGCTCCTCGGGCTCGTCGTCCGGTTCGACGTCGAAGGCCACCGGCTCGGCGCCCGCGGGGGTGTGGGCCGACCTCGCCCAGTGCGAGTCGGGCGGCAACCCGGCGACGAACACCGGGAACGGCTACTACGGCCTGTACCAGTTCTCCGCGCAGACCTGGCACGCGATGGGCGGCTCCGGCCTCCCGTCGGAGAACTCTGCCGCCGAGCAGACGCGCCTCGCCAAGAAGCTGCAGGCGCAGTCCGGCTGGGGCCAGTGGCCCGGGTGCGCGGCCAAGCTCGGCCTGCTCTGACCTGACGTCCGTCGGGCCTCGTGCCCGCCGGCGTCGACCGACCGCCCGGGACGGCACCGCCCTACCGGGCGGTCGGGCGTCGGGGCCCTGCGCGCGAGGGTCGGGCTGTGGGTGTCGTCACGACGCCGCCCTCAGATTA
>NZ_JBHTVC010000035.1:0-51034 GCF_042793275.1 Isoptericola sp. NPDC056578 | reverse complement strand
ACGTGGCTCCCTACGAGGTCCCACTGGTTGGGACGAGCACCCGGGCCGGGCGACCACGCTGGTCGCGCGTGTCCCGACGGGTTGTCGACAGGCTCGACCAGCAGGGTCGACAGACGGGTTGTCAGCCGATGAGGTGGCGCAGCGCGAGCTGGTGCAGACGCACCAGACCGTAGTCGCGCTCGGCGACCGCGTCGATGTCGACGTCCTCGTAGGCGGAGCGGTCCGCGAGGAAGGCGTCGAACGACTCGCCCTCGGCCAGGGTGGGCTCGCCCAGCTCGAAGATGCCGGCGTGCTCGAACGCCTGCTGCACCTCGGCGTCGGCGCGGTACGCCTTCGCCTTGGCGGCGAGCATGTCGTACGTCTCCATGTTCGCCTTGGCCGACTCCCACACGCCGTCGAGGTACTCGGTGCGGCTGGGCTTGTAGTCGAAGTGGCGCGGGCCCTCGTAGCGCGGGCCGCCGTTGGGGAAGCCGTTCTCGAGCATGTCGACCGTGAAGAAGGCGCTCAGCAGGTCGCCGTGACCGAAGACCAGGTCCTGGTCGTACTTCGGGCCGTGCTGGCCGTTGAGGTCGATGTGGAAGAGCTTGCCCGCGTACAGCGCCAGCGCGAGGCCGTGCGTGTAGTTGAGGCCGGCCATCTGCTCGTGGCCCGTCTCCGGGTTGAGGCCCACGATGTCGCCGTTGTCGAGCGTGTCGATGAGGGCGATGGCGTGGCCGATGCTCGGCAGGAAGATGTCGCCGCGGGGCTCGTTCGGCTTGGGCTCCAGCGCGATGCGCAGGTCGTAGCCCTTCTCCTTGATGTAGGCGGCGACGGTGTCGATGCCCTCGGCGTAGCGGGCGTGCGCGGCGTGCAGGTCCTTGGAGTTGTCGTACTCCGTGCCCTCGCGGCCGCCCCACATGACGAAGGTGGAGGCGCCCATCTCGGCGGCCAGGTCCGCGTTGCGCAGCACCTTGCGCAGGCCGTAGCGGCGCACCTCGCGGTTGTTCGAGGTGAACGCGCCGTCCTTGAAGATCGGGTGCGTGAAGGTGTTGGTGGTGACCATCTCGCAGACGAGGCCGGTCTCCTCGGAGGCCTTCTTCACCGAGTCGATGTGCTTCTGGCGGTCGGCACCCTCGGCGCCGAACGGGAAGACGTCGTTGTCGTGGAACGTGAAGCCCCAGGCGCCGAGGTCGGCCAGCTTGCGGATGGACTCCGCCGGGTCCAGGTCGGGGCGGGTCGCGGTGCCGAACGGGTCGGCCGCAGGCCAGCCGACGGTCCACAGGCCGAACGAGTACTTGATGTCGCTCACGGATCTCTCCTCGTCGAGTTTTGTTGTACGGCTGAACTATTGCGCGTCGCTGGGCTAGAGTCAACACGTGCCAGCCACCTCGACGACGACGCCCGCAGCGGCGCCCCGCGTGCCCGACGGCGGGGCCGCGTCGCGCCAGCACACGCTCCGCGAGCGGAACCTGCGCCTCGTCGCCGCGGCCGTGTTCGAGGCCACCGCACCACCGTCGCGCGCCGACGTCGCCGCCGCCACCGGCCTCACCCGGGCCACCGTCTCGACCCTCGTCGACCGGCTCGTCGCCGGCAGGCTCGTGGCCGAGCTGCCGCCCGTCGCCGCCCAGCGCGCCGGCCGCCCCGCCGTGCCGCTCGTGCCTGCCGGGCGGTCCGTCGTCGGGCTCGGCCTCGAGGTGAACGTCGACTACCTCGGCGCGCGCGCCCTCGACCTGGTGGGCGACGTCGTCGCCGAGCGGGTCGTCACCGGGTCGCTGCACGACTCCGACCCCCGCGAGGTGCTCGGCCGGCTCCGGACGATCGCCACCGAGGTGGTCGCCGAGGTCGAGGCCGGCGGCATGCGCGTCGCCGGGGCGCGGCTCGCGCTGCCCGGGCTCGTCGACGTGCGCGGCGCGCGGCTGGAGGTGGCGCCCAACCTGGGCTGGTCGTCGGTCGAACCCGTGCCGGAGCTCGACCTGCGGACCGGCGACGGGGGCGCGCTCGACGTCGAGGTGGCGAACGAGGCCAAGCTGGCCGCCCTCGCCGAGCTGGCCGGCGACGTGCCCTCGTCCTTCCTCTACGTCTCCGGCGACGTCGGCGTCGGCGCGGGGATCGTCGTCGACCGGCACCTGTTCCTGGGGGAGCGGGGCTGGAACGGCGAGATCGGGCACGTCGTCGTCGACCCCGCCGGCCCGCGCTGCTCCTGCGGCGCCACGGGCTGCCTCGAGCAGTACGCCGGCAAGGAGGTGCTGCTGCGCGGCGCCGGCCTGCCGTCGTCGGCGCCCGTGCACGCGATCGTCGACCTGCTGCGCGCCGGCGACGACGCCGCCCTCGCCACCGTGCGCCGCGGCGGCCGGGCGCTCGGCGCCGCGCTCGCGACGTTCGTCAACCTCGTCGACGTCTCCACCATCGTGCTCGGCGGCGCGTACGCCGAGCTGTTCGGCTGGGTCGGGCACGTCGTCGAAGGGGTCGTCGAGGAGCGCGCCCTCGCCGCGCCCTTCGCGCCCGTCGACGTGCGCCCCGCCGCCGCCGGACCGCACGCCGCCCTCACCGGTGGCGCGCGCGAGGTGCTGCGGTCGGTGGTCGCCGACCCGGCGCGCTGGGTCTGATTCCGGTCGAGGGTTCGTGGGCCGCTAGGCTTGGGCGCTAGTCGGGGCCTCAGGTCTGGACTACCGGCTGCCTCCGGCGGCCGCGCCTGCGTAGCTCAGTGGATAGAGCAACCGCCTCCTAAGCGGTAGGTCGCGCGTTCGAGTCGCGCCGCGGGCACCGAAACTCCGGGAATTCCGGTGCATGTTCATTCCCGTGTCAGTGGTGTGCGGGAGTGTTCCCCCCGTGACGCGCTTTGCGACATTCCGGTTCTGCCTCGATCCGACGGTCGAGCAGATCGGGGCGCTCGAGCGACACGTCGGAGCCTCGCGGTTCGCGTACAACCAGTGCCTGCGGATGGTCTTCGACGCGCGCAGCGCCAGGGAGTCAGGCGCGACGGTCAAGGTGCCGCGCACCGGTTATGACCTCATCAACGGCTTCAACCGGTGGAAGAAGTCGGCGGCAGCCGGGCGGATCTTCGCCGTCGACTCCGAGGGCGTCGCCGAGGTGTGCGAGACGGGCCTGACGTGGCGGCGCGAGGTCTTCCAACAGGTCTTCGAGGAGGCGGCCGTCGACCTCGGCCGCGGACTCGCAGCCTGGTCGGAGTCGCGGCGGGGCACGCGAGCCGGGGAGCCGGTCGCTCACCCCCGCTTCAAGAAGAAGGCGACGGCACGGCCGTCGTTCCGGCTCCGGAACCAGTTCCCCAAGGGCGGGAGGCCGGCGATCCGCGTCGGCGAAGGTCATCCGAGGTCCGTAAGGATCCCTGGGATCGGTGTACTCCGGGTGCGTGAGGACACGCGTCGGCTCCGCCGCATGGTGGCGGGCGGCCGTGCGCGGGTCCTCTTCGCCACGGTCAGCAGGGGACGCGGCCGGTGGTGGGTCTCGCTGAACGTCGAGGCTGCCGACCTGCACCCGGCGCGTCGGCACACCGAACCCGACGCCACCACGCCGTGGGTCGGTGTCGACCTCGGTCTGACGACGCTGGCGGTCGCAGCGTGCAGCGACGGCACGGAGGTCGACCGCATCGACGACTGGCCCCGCACGCTCACCGCCACCGCGCGGCGCCAGCGGCGCCTGCACCGCGCGGTCACGCGCAAGAAGCGCGGGTCGAGGAACCGTCGCAAGGCGGCGGACAAGCTCGGCCGCTACTACTTCCGGACGGCGGAGATCCGTCGCCGGTACGCCCACGAGGTCTCGAACCGGCTGGTCAAGAACCACGCCCGGTTGGTCATCGAGCACCTCGACGTCCGCGGGATGCTCGCACGCAACCCGAACCTCGCGAAGGCGATCTACGACGTCGGCTGGGGCCTCGTCCGCCGCCAGATCGCCTACAAACAGGAGTGGCGTGGTGGGGAGCTGGCGGTCGCCGACCGCTGGTTTCCGTCCACCAAGACCTGCTCCGGGTGCGGGGCGATCCGGGACATGGGCGGGGTCGCCCTGCGGACCTACGTCTGCCGCTCCTGCGGCCAGATGATCGACCGCGACCTCAATGCCGCGATCAACCTCGCCGTCTGGGCCGAGCTGCACCACGGTGCGGACGCCCGGGCCCGGGACCTTCACGCAGAGGGCCCGGACACCAACGCCCACCGATGGGAACGCTCTGGCCGCCGCATCCGCGACGGTGAAACGGGCCCAGGTGACGTGGGAACCGATGCCTGGGCCTTGCCGGTCTGAGCGGAGGACGCCCGAGAAGGGCGGTGCACAGCAGTTCTCGCAGGCGGCAGGTTCGAGGATGCTGGCACGCTGCAAAGAGAGGGTCGCAGGTTCCGGGTGAAGTAGGCCCTGACCGCCTGCTCCGTGATGCCCCGTTCGGAGCCCTGGGCTACGGTCCGGGAAAGTCCGTCGACAGCAACGGAGCTGGCGTGATGACCGAGGAACAGCCCTGGCACGAGGCGCGACTGATCCCGACGTCGGGCATCAATGGCGCCGAGGAACAGGAACGCCGAGCGACGTCGGCGCTGCTCGCCGTGATGGTCGCGGTGCGCGAGTTCGGTCGTGCCCTGACCAAGCCGTTCGGCGCGCCTGCCGGGACGGTGGAGGCCTTCATCGAGGTGCCGTTCTTGCTCGGTGAGAGGCGCCTCTACCCGGACGGACTCGTGCGGGTGCGTCGCGGACAGAAGTCGTGGACCGCGCTGATCGAGGTCAAGACCGGACGGAACGAGTTGGGCCGCGAGCAGATCGAGAACTACCTGGACATCGCGCGCCAGCAGGGGTTCGACGCCGTCATCACGATCTCGAACGAGATCCCGCCGATGGTCGGCCAGCACCCCACGAAGGTCGACAAGAGGCGCTTGCGGAAGGTCGAGCTCCACCACCTGTCGTGGACCAAGGTGCTGGCGGAGGCGGTGATGCAGAAGGAGTTCCGCGGTGTCGCGGACCCTGACCAGGCCTGGATCCTCGGCGAGCTCGTCCGCTACCTCGAGCACCCGAGGTCGGGAGCGCTGGAGTTCGAAGACATGGGGGAGAGCTGGGTCGCGGTGCGAGACGCGGTGCGGGCCGGCACGCTGCGTGCGAACGACAAAGGCGTGGAGGGCGTGGTCGCGCGGTTCGACGCATTGCTGCGCTTCGCGAGCCTGGAGCTGGGCCGCACGCTCGGGGCAGAGGTCGCGCCGGTGGTGTCACGCAAGGAGCAGGCGGACCCCGGGGCGCGGACGCAGTCGCTGGTGGCCTCATTGGTGGGCGACGGCATGCTGAGCGGTGCCATCCGGATCCCCGACACCGTCGGCAACCTGACGGTGACGGCGGACCTGCGAGCGCGCACGGTCACCTGCCACGTGGACGTGGAGGCGCCTCGCGAGGGCCGCCCCGCCACTCGGGTGCGATGGCTGGTGCGACAGCTCAGGAGCGCACCGGACGGTGTGCGGGTGGAGGCCTTCGCCGCCCATGCCAGGGGATCTGGCGCGGCGGAGCTGCTGCGTGACGTGCGCGACGACCCGGGGCGCCTCGTCGTCGACCCCAAGAAGGACCTGCGCTCGTTCCGAGTGGCGATGACTGCGCCCATGGGAGCCAAGAGAGGTCGAGGACAGGGCGGGTTCATCGACTCCGTCCTCGATGTCGTCGATGCGTTCTACGCCGATGTGATGCAGTACCTCAAGGCGTGGTCGGCGGCGCCGCCAAAGGTCAGGCCAGTGCCCGACGACGACGCCGAGGCCCGCGCCGGTGAACCGCTCGTGTCGACGTCGCTGTCGTCCCAGGACGGCGTCGAGCACGACTGATAGGCGCGTCGGAAGGGGGCCTACGCTGAGCGTTGTGACCTCCCCCGACGTCGAACCGCGCCTGGACTCCGCGAAACCGGCCGAGCAGTTCGCCGCCTACCTCGACTACTACCGTGCCGCCGTGGCGCGGAAGTTCGAGGGCCTGACGGACGACCAGCAGCGCACGAGCCTGCTGCCGTCGGGGTGGACGCCGCTGGAGCTGCTGACGCACCTGGTGCACATGGAGCGACGGTGGTTCGTGTGGGGCTTCCTGGGCGAGCAGGTCGCTCACCCGTGGGGCGACAACGTCGACGACGTCCCGGAGAGCCCCTGGCACGTGCCCGACGACGTGAGCCGCGACGAGCTGGTCGCCGACCTGCACGCGGGCGGCGTGCGGACTCGCGACATCCTGGCGAGCCATGACCTCGCCGCGCGGGCCGCCGTCGGTGGGCGGTTCACGGCGGACGGCGAGGTGCCGACGCTGCTGTGGATCTGCTTCCACGTGCTGCAGGAGTACGCCCGGCACGCAGGGCACCTCGACGTCGTCCGGGAGCTGGCCGACGGCGCGACGGGGGAGTAGTCAGTCCGCCTGCGCGTGCGCGATGTGCGCGAGCTGGCGCCATACGAGCACGAGGGTGAGGCCGGCACCGACGAAGCCGAACCACATGGGTGCGGTGAGGCCCCAGTGCTCGGCGAGCACGCCGCCGACGGCGTTGCCCACGACGATGCCGCCGAACACGCACATCATGTAGACCGACCCGACCCGGCCCTGGAAGCGGGTGGGGGTGGCGCGCTGCCGCACCGTGTTGGACACGGTGCCCCACACGAAGGAGTAGGCGCCGAAGACGAACAGGATCGCCATCGCGGCCCAGCCGGTCGTCGCGAGGGCGAGGGCGAGGTGGAACAGCACCTCGAGCGTCAGGCACACCTTCATCAGGGCGGAGAGCGACCACCGCCGCTCGAGCGAGCCGTACGAGAACGTGCCGATCAGCCCGCCGACGGCGGCGGCCGTGGTGAGCAGGCCGTACCCGACGGGGCCCATGTGCAGGTAGTCGAGCGAGTACTTCACGAGGATGCCCCACGGCGCGGCCCACGTGGCGTTGAAGACGAGGATCACCAGCGCGAGGGTGCGCACGGGCGGGTTGGTCCAGATCCACCGCAGGCCCTCGGAGATGTCGTGCCGCACGCGGCGGCGGCCGTCGTCCAGCCTCGCGTCGGGCGCGGGTGGCACGGGTGTGAGCACGACCTTGCTCACCAGCAGCACCGCGAGGAGCACGGTCAGCACCTGCGCGGCGAACGGCCACGCGGCTCCGGCGGCGAAGAGCGCCGCTCCCAACGGGGGCCCGACGAGCTGGTTGGCGGTGAGGAACCCGGCCTGCAGCCGCGCGTTGCCGATGCCCAGGTCGGCGGGGCGCACGAGCATGGGCAGCAGGGTCTGCGAGGTGGTGTCGGCGAACACCTCGGCCACGCCCATGAGCAGCATCGCCGCAAGGACCACGCCGATGTTCACGTGCCCGGTCACGATCACCACACAGAGCGCGGCGACGACGACGGCGCGCAGCAGGTTGGCGACGATGACGAGGCGGCGCCGGTCCAGGCGGTCGGCGAGCACGCCGGCCCACAGGCCGAACACCAGCCAGGGCAGGCGCTGCAGCATCGCGGCGAGGGCGACGAGCATGGCGGAGCTCGTCTGCGACGCGACGAGGAGAGGGCCCGCGGCGAGGGCGACGCCGTCGCCGATGTTGCTCACCCAGGACGCAGACATCAGCCACCGGAACCCGATGCCCATGCGGGCGGGAGCCACCGCCTCGACCACTCGTCTCACGGGCGTCCAGCCTAGGTGCCCGGGGCGGATGACCCCCTCTGATATTCCTCAGACCGCTTGCAAGGTTCGCCCCCGTGCCTTATTGACGAGGTCACGACGGCGCGGCACACTCTCGGGTGACGGCGCGCATCGCCCGCCCCCTGCGCGGTGCGCGCTGTCCCTTGCCGGGCCGAGCCCGGCCCGACGCCCCTTCGGACCCCCCGCCGAGGGGGCGTCAACACGCTCCCGTCCTCCACGCCCCCTTGCGGGTCGCTCGGAAGCGCGTGCTCCGGCGGTCCTCGGCGCGCCGACACCGGCGCGGGGGCCGCCCGTTCTACCGTGCTGGCGTGAGAGCCGCCCGACGATCCACCGCCACGACCGCGGTCGACCCCTCTGCCGGGGCACCCGCCGCGCCGGACCCGTCCCTGCGGACGGGCGCGGACGGCGGCCCGGCGACGGGAGCCGACACCCCCGACGTCGCCGCCCCGGCCCGGGGGGGGGGGCCGCCGGCCCCCCCCACCGCCAGACCCGCACCACCCACGGAGCAACACCTGAGCACCTCCGAGCACCACGAGGGAGACGAGTCGATGAAGACCACGCGTCGCAAGACCACGCTTCGCTCCGCCCTGCTCGCCGCAGCGGTCGGGATCCTGACCGTCGCGGCGCCGCTCGCCGTCGCGCCCAGCGCGTCGGCACACGGCTGGATCACCAGCCCGCCGAGCCGCCAGGACCACTGCGCCACGCGCACCGTGTCCTTCGACTGCGGCGGCGTCCAGTACGAGCCCCAGAGCGTCGAGGCCCCGAAGGGCTCGATGCAGTGCTCCGGCGGCAGCGGCTTCGCCGTCCTCGACGACGGCTCCAAGCCGTGGCCGCGCACCACGATCGGCAGCAGCGTGTCGATGCAGTGGAAGCTCACCGCCCGCCACGCCACCTCGACGTGGGAGTACTTCGTCGACGGCACGCTGGTCAAGACCGTCGACGACGGCGGCCGGCAGCCCGGGGCGACCGTCACGCACACGCTCGAGAACCTGCCGCAGGGCAACCACACGATCCTCGCCCGCTGGAACATCGCGGACACCGCCAACGCGTTCTACGCGTGCGTCGACGTGAACGTGGGCGGCACCGGGGGGCCCGGCCCGGACCCCACGGACCCGCCCACCGAGCCCGGTGACTGCGAGGCCCCCGCCTGGAACCCGTCGTCCGCGTACACGGGCGGCACCCAGGTCTCCCACGACGGCCGCACCTACCAGGCCAAGTGGTGGACCCAGGGCGACACCCCGTCCTCCTCGGCCGGCCAGTGGGCGGTCTGGACCGACCTCGGCGCCTGCTGACCCACCCGACGCCTCGAGCGTGCCGGGATGCCCTCGTCCGGCTCGGACGGGGAGCGTCCCGGCACGCTCGTTGCGCACGGCACGGCCTGGAAGAATGGTCGGCGATGACCTCCCCGACCTCGAACGACCCCGCCCCCCGCCCCGCCGGCACGCTGCTGCCGTACCTGCCCGCCCCGACGGGTGGCGCGCCGGACCCCGACGTCCTCTTCGAGGGGTTCGGCGAGTGGGCCGCCGGCACCGGCCGGCCGCTGTACCCCCACCAGGAGGAGGCGCTCCTCGAGCTCATGACGGGCTCGCACGTGGTGCTGGCCACCCCGACGGGGTCGGGCAAGTCGATGGTCGCCATGGGGGCGCAGTTCGCCGCGCTCGCGAACCGCCGGTCGGGCCGGGGCGGCCGCACGTTCTACACCGCGCCGCTCAAGGCGCTCGTGAGCGAGAAGTTCTTCGACCTCGTCGCCGCGTTCGGGTCGCGCAACGTGGGCATGATGACCGGCGACTCCGCCGTCAACGCCGACGCCCCGATCATCTGCTGCACCGCGGAGATCCTCGCGAACCTGGCGCTGCGGCGCGGGGCCGACGACGACGGTGTCGGCGCGGACGGCACGTCCGGCGACGACGCCATCGCCCAGGTCGTCATGGACGAGTTCCACTTCTACGGCGACCGGCAGCGCGGCTGGGCGTGGCAGGTGCCGCTGCTGGAGCTGCCGCGCACGCAGTTCCTGCTGATGTCGGCCACCCTCGGCGACACGGCCCGGCTCCGGGAGGACCTCGCCGAGCGCAGCGGCCGCCCCGTCGCGGAGGTCGCGGGCGCCGAGCGGCCGGTGCCGCTGACGTTCTCCTACGTCGTCGAGCCGCTGACGGACGTCATCGCCGAGCTCGTCACGACGCACCGCGCCCCCGTCTACGTCGTGCACTTCACGCAGAAGGACGCCGTCGAGCGCGCGCAGGCGCTGCTGTCCACGAACCTCGCGTCCAAGGACGAGAAGGCCGCGATCGCGGCCGAGATCGGCGCGTTCCGGTTCGGCACCGGCTTCGGCAAGACGCTGAGCAAGTTCCTGCGCGCCGGCGTCGGCGTGCACCACGCGGGCATGCTGCCGAAGTACCGCCGCCTCGTGGAGCGGCTCACGCAGCGCGGCCTGCTCAAGGTGGTGTGCGGCACCGACACGCTCGGCGTCGGCATCAACGTGCCCATCCGCACGGTCCTCATGACGTCGCTGGTGAAGTACGACGGCGAGCGCATGCGCCACCTCACCGCGCGCGAGTTCCACCAGATCGCCGGCCGGGCCGGGCGCGCGGGCTTCGACACCGTGGGCGAGGTGCTCGTCATGGCGCCCGAGCACGTCATCGAGAACCGCAAGCTGCTCGCCAAGGCCGGCGACGACCCGAAGAAACTCAAGAAGGTGGTGCGCAAGAAGGCCCCCACCGGCGCCGTGAACTGGACGGACTCCACGTTCGAGCGGCTGCGCGACGCCGACCCCGAGCCCCTGACGAGCCAGTTCCACGTCAACCACGCGATGGTGCTCAACGTGCTGGCACGGGACTCCTCGGGCTCGGACGGCGACCCCGTCGAGGCCATGCGCCACCTGCTGGTCGCCAACCACGACACCGAGGCGCAGCAGGCCACGCACGTGCGCCAGACGTTCCGCATCTACCGGTCCCTGCGCGTCGCGGGCGTCGTGGAGAAGGTCCGCGTGCCCGACCCGTCGCGGCCGGCCGGGTACCGGCCCAGCGTGCGGCTCGTCGTCGACCTGCCGCGCGACTTCGCGCTCAACGCGCCGCTGTCGCCGTTCGCCCTCGCGGCGATGGACCTGCTCGACGTCGAGAGCCCCACCCACGTGCTCGACGTCGTCTCGGTCATCGAGGCGACCCTCGACGACCCGCGCCAGATCCTGTACGCCCAGCAGAGCAAGGCGAAGGGCGAGGCCGTCGCGGCGATGAAGGCCGAGGGCATGGAGTACGAGGAGCGCATGGAGGCGCTCGAGGACGTCACGTGGCCGCGGCCGCTCGCCGACCTGCTCGAGCCCGCGTTCGCCACCTACAAGCGGTCGAACCCGTGGGTGGCCGACGCCGAGCTCGCTCCCAAGTCCGTGGTGCGCGACATGCTCGAGCAGGCCATGACCTTCGCCGAGCTGGTCAGCGTGTACGGGCTGGAGCGCACCGAGGGCGTCGTGCTGCGCTACCTCGCCGACGCCTACCGCGCGCTGCGCCAGGTGGTGCCCGAGGAGCACCGCACCGAGGAGGTGCAGGAGGTCGTCGAGTGGCTCGGCGAGCTGGTGCGCGGCGTCGACTCGTCGCTGCTGGACGAGTGGGAGCGGCTGCAGAACCCGGTCGACGACGACGCCGACACCGTCGTCGAGGGCGAGCTCGCCGAGGCGGGCGCGGAGGCGCCCGCGCGTCCTGTGACCGGCAACCCGCGCGCCTTCCGCCGCCTGGTGCGCAACGCGACCTTCCGCCGCGTCGAGCTCGCCGCCCGCGAGGACTACGACGCGCTCGGGGCGCTCGACGCCGGGCACGGCTGGGACGGCGACGCGTGGGCGACCGCCCTCGACCCGCTGTTCGACGCGCAGGGCGACGACGCGGTCGGCATCGGCCCCGCCGCCCGCGCGGCGGGCCTGCTGACGATCCTCGAACCGGGCGCCGAGCTGCCCGGCGGCGCGACGACGACCACGCGCGACGGCGTCGAGGTCGCCGAGGTGCCCGCGGGCACGTGGTGGGTGCGGCAGGTGCTCGACGACGCCGACGGCGACCACGACTGGGCGATCACCGCCGTCGTCGACCTGGCCGCCAGCGACGAGGCCGGGGCCGTGTCGCTCACCGTGGTGGACGTCGGGCGGATCTGAGCCGACCGCGTCGGTTGCAAGCAACCGGGGTCGGCCGTGTGATCGACGCAGGGGGCCGACCCCGGCTCCCCCGACGTCAGGAGCCCGCCGTGGACACCACGACCATCGTCTGGATCGTCGTCGCCGTCGTCGTCGTGCTGCTGCTCGTGCTCGTCGCCGTGGCCCTCGCCCGCCGGTCGCGGGCCGCCGAGGCGCGCCGGCGCGAGGAACGGCGCGACGAGGCTGCCGAGCTGCGCCGACAGGCGGAGCACGACCGGATCGCGGTGCAGGAGCGCGAGGCGGCGTCCGCGAAGCTCGACGCCGAGGCCAGGATGTCCCAGGCCGAGGCCGACCAGAAGGCCGCCGAGGCGGCGCGCCTGCAGGAGGAGGCCCGGCGCCGCGACGCGAGCCTCGACGAGCGCCGGGCCGACGTCGACGACCGCCTGCGCCGCGCGGACGAGCTGGACCCCGACCGAGGCGGGGACGACCCCGGTACGCCCGGGCGGCACGCGCCCGAGCACCGCGCGGACGGCCCCGCGGACGCCCCGCACCGGGACGAGGGCGACCGGCCTCTCTGAACCCGCCGCCTCAGCCCAGGTCCGCGAGCCCCTGGGCCAGGGTCGCGGCACCGCCGACGTACGCGAGCACGATCAGCCCGCGCCGGACGGTGGCCGCGGGGAGGCGCGGCGTGAGCCAGTCGCCGACGACGAGCCCCGCCACGATCGCCGCCAGGACGACGAGCCACTGCCACGCCGCGAAGGGCGGGAAGGACGCGTCGGTGAGCGTGAGCTTCGCGATGAGCGCGGCGAGCGCGTTGGTCGCGAAGAAGGGCTGCGCCGTGGCGGCGAACCCGCGCGGGTCCCAGCCGCTGAGCACGGAGTAGATCGCCACCGGTGGACCACCGATGCCGGCGGCCACGCTCCCCACGCCGCTCGCGACGCCGGTGACGACCAGCGGCGTGCGGGACTCGGGCCGCACCGGGTGGCGGCCGCCGCGCCGCAGCCGGGTCGTGACGACGGCCAGCGTCATCGCGACGATCACGAGGGCCCCGACGGCGACCTCGAGCGCCGCGCGGCTCGCGTCGCGCAGCAGCAGGGCCGCGGGCACCATGACGACGACCGACGTGACGGCCAGCCAGGCGTAGCGCCGCCAGTCCACGTCCCGCGCGACGCGCCCCAGGATGAGCGCGGACGCGATCGAGCCGGCCAGGTTGACGAACAGCACGCCCTCGAGCGGGCCCACCAGGAGCACGATGAACGGGCCCGCGACGAGGCCGAAGCCCATCCCCGTGACCCGTTGGAGAGCCCCTCCCACCAGGATCGCGAGGACGAGGAGGAGGAGCACCGCTCCACCGTACCGGGGCGCTTCAGGGCACAATCGGCAGCGTGCCGAAGAAGAAGACCCACGTCTCGCACGGGACGCCCGCCGTCGTCGCGCTCGACCGCGCCGGCGTCGCCTACGGGCTGCACACCTACGACCACGACCCGGCCTCGGAGCTCAGCTACGGCCTGGAGGCCGCCGAGGCGCTCGGCGCCGACCCGGCGCAGGTCTTCAAGACGCTCCTGGCGGACGTCGACGGCCGCCTCGTCGTCGGCATCGTGCCGGTGGACGGCAGCCTCGACCTCAAGGCGCTCGCCCGCGCGGTCGGCGGCAAGCGGGCCGCGATGGCGGACCCGGCCGCGGCGCAGCGCGCCACGGGCTACGTGGTGGGCGGCATCTCGCCGATCGGGCAGAAGCAGCGGCACCCAACCGTGCTCGACGGGTCCGCGGCGGGCTTCGACGTCGTCTACGTCTCCGGCGGGCGGCGCGGGCTGGACGTCTCCCTCGCCCCCGACGACCTGCTGCGCCTCACGGGCGGGACGGCGGCGCCGATCGCGCGCCCGTGAGGCCCGTGCCCGTCGGCTCGGTCAGTGCTGGTAGGTCGGGTACCGGGCGTCGCTGGGCACGATGTCCTTGCCGAGCGGCAGCAGCGAGATCGGGATCATCTTGAGGTTGGCGATCGCCAGCGGGATGCCGATGATCGTGATCGCCTGGGCGACCGCCGTCGTGATGTGCCCGATGGTGAGCCAGATGCCGGCGAAGACGATCCAGATGATGTTGCCCAGCACCGACCAGCCGCCGGCGCCCGGCTTGTCGACGACCGTGCGGCCGAACGGCCACAGCGCGTAGCCCGCGATCCGGAACGAGGCGATGCCCCACGGGATCGCGACGACCGTGATGCAGCACAGGATGCCCGCCGCCGCGTAGCCGAGCGCGAGCCAGAAGCCGCCGAAGACGAGCCAGATGATGTTGAGCAGGGCTTTCACCCGTCCATCCTCGCCTGTCGCGCGAACGCGGCACCACCCGGGAACCCCCTGACGCGACCCTGGTCCGGTGCGACGTTCGTAGACTGGCCACCATGCCCACCGACTGTCCCGGGATCCCCGCACGCCTGGCCGCCGTCCACGACCGCGTCGCGGCCGCCGCCCGCGCGGCGGGGCGCGACCCGCGGGAGGTCCGCGTCCTGCTGGCCACCAAGACCCAGGACGCCGAGACCGTGCTCGCGGCGGCGCGGGCCGCGCTCGACCTCGCCGACGCGGCGGGCGACGACCGGCCGGTGCTGGTCGGCGAGAACCGCGTCCAGGAGCTCGTCGCGAAGGCCCCCGCGCTGGCGGACCTCGTCGCCGCGGGGCGCGTCGAGGCGCACCTCATCGGCCACCTGCAGAAGAACAAGGTCAACCAGGTGCTCGGCGTCGCCACCGCCGTCGACTCGGTGGACTCCCCCGCCCTGGCCCGCGCCCTGTCGACGCGGTGCGCGCGCGACGGCCGCACGCTCGACGTCCTGGTGCAGGTCAACGTCTCCGGAGAGGAGAGCAAGTCCGGCGTCGCGCCGGACGACGCGGCGGCGCTCGCCGTCGACGTCGCCGCGCTGCCGGGACTGCGACTGACGGGGTTTATGACGATCGGCGCGCGCCTGGGCGAGCATCGCGACGAGGCGCTCGTGCGGGCCGGCTTCGCCCGGCTGCGCGCGGTCCGCGACGCCGTCCTCGCGAGCGGCGCGCCGGGGACCGCCGAGGCCCGCGAGCTCTCCATGGGCATGACCGGCGACCTCGAGCTCGCCGTCGCCGAGGGCGCGACCGTGGTGCGCGTCGGGACCGCCGTCTTCGGCGCCCGCCCCACCCCCACGAGGTAGCACCTCGGCCCGTCCCGTCCTCCTCCCGGGCTTCGGTGCTACCTCGGCGGTGCGGCCCCGAGACGGGCGAGCGCGCCGCGGACGCCGTCGCCGCCGTCCAGGGCGGCACGGGCGGGCTCGGCGTCGACCCCGGCCAGCAGCATGACCAGGGCGACCTGGACCTCCCCGCCGGCGTCGGCGAGCACCGGCGCACAGACCTCGGGCGCGAGCCCGGTCGCCTGGCTCAGCAGCCGCACGAGCCGGGCGCGGAGCTTGGCGTTGGACGCGCGGACGTCGACCATGAGGTTCGAGTACGTCTTGCCGAGCCGGATCATCGTGGCGGTCGAGAACGTGTTGAGCACGATCTTCTGCGCGGTGGCGGCCTTCATCCGCGTCGAGCCGGTGACGGCCTCTGGCCCCGTGTCGAGCAGGATCGCGACGTCCGCCCGGTCGGCCAGGGGCGCGGCCGGGTTGGCGCTGACGAGCGCGGTGCGCGCCCCCCGCTCGCGGGCCAGGTCGAGCGCACCGCCGACGTAGGGCGTGCGGCCGCTGGCGGCGAGCCCGACGACGAGGTCGTGCGGGCCCACGTGGTCCAGGTCGCGCCGGCCGGCCTCGGCGTCGTCCTCCGCGCCCTCCGCCGAGACGGTCATCGCGTCGGGCCCGCCGGCGAGGTGCGCGTCGAACCACTCGGGGCCGACGCCGTACGTCGGCAGCAGCTCCACGGCGTCCAGCACGCCGAGACGTCCCGACGTCCCCGCGCCCGCGTAGTGCACGCGCCCACCCGCCCGGATCGCCTCGACCGCCAGCTCCACGGCCTGCGTGACGCGGAACCGCTCGGCGCGCACGACGCTGGCGACGCCGGCGTCCTCGTCCATGATGAGGCGCACGACGTCGGCGGGCGGGAGCAGGTCGATGTCGGTGGTCCGCGGGTTGCGCTCCTCCGTCGGCGAGACGAGGCGCGCGACGTCGAGCACGTCGTCCGGGGGGCCCGCGTCCGGAGGCGCGGCGGGGTCGGGCACGGTCGCTCCGCTCATCGGGTGCTTCCTCTCGTCAGGTCGCGCGCAGTGGTCGGGACGCCCGGCGCCGGGTCGCGGGGCGCGGCCCCGCTCGGTGCCGTGGTGAGCGCGAGGCGCCGCACCGGGCCGCGGACGACCTCCACGGGCAGCGGGGTCGGCGGGGTGAGCGACCCCAGCACCACCGGTCGGCGGGCGCCGGTGGCCTGCCGCCGGTGCGGGCCGGGTGCGGTGCCCGGCACCCCGTGCACGCCGAGGAAGCCGAGCAGCGCGAAGAGGTACGCCTCCTTGCCGTCCGCCGGCAGCCCGAGGTCGTCCGCCGCCACGAGGCTGGTCCCGGCCGGGAGCAGCGCGCGCAGGCGGTCGCGGAGCACCGGGTTGCGGGCCCCGCCGCCGGAGATCACGACGCGCTCGACTCCCCCGCCCGGTGCGTGGTCGGCGAGGGACCTCGCCACCGTGGTCGCGGTGAGCTCGGTGAGCGTGGCGACCAGGTCGGGGATGCTGAGCCGGTCGGCCCGCACCCCCGCGGCGGCGAGGCGCGTCGCCACGTACTCCCCGTCGTAGAGCTCGCGGCCGGTGGACCGCGGCACGGGCAGGGCGTAGTACGGCTCGTCGAGCAGCGCGTCGAGCGCCTCGGGGTCGACGACGCCGCGGGCGGCGAGCTCCCCGTCGCGGTCGAACGGCTGCCCGGTGAGCCGCTGCACCGCGGCGTCGAGCAGGCAGTTGCCGGGCCCGGTGTCCCAGCCGAGCACGGGCTCGTCGTGCGCGCCGACGACGGTCACGTTGGCGATGCCGCCCACGTTGAGCGCCGCGGTGTACCGCGTGCCGGAGGGCCCGTCGTGCCCGAGCCAGAGCGCGTCGAGCACGCTCACCAGCGGCGCTCCCTGCCCGCCGGCGGCGACGTCGGCGACCCGGAAGTCGTTGACCACGGGACGTCGGGTCCGCTCCGCGATCCAGGCCGGGTTGCCGAGCTGCAGCGTGCCGCGCGCGCGGCCCGCCACCACCCAGTGGTGCAGGGTCTGCCCGTGCGACGCCACGAGGTCGGCGTCGCCCCCCGCGAGGTCGTCGACGGCGCGCCGGGCGGCGGCGCCGAGCTCCTGCCCGACGAGCGTGTCGAGCTGGCACACCTCGCCCAGGTCCGCGGTGGCGGGCGGCAGCGCCGCGAGGATGCGCCGGCGCAGGTGGTCGGGCCAGGCGTACTCGGCGTGGCCGAGCGGGCGCAGCGACAGCGTGCCGTCGGGGCGCAGGTCGAGGTCCGCGGCCGCCGCGTCGATCGCGTCGACGCTGGTGCCGGACGAGATGCCGATGACGATCATCGCGCCACCTCCGTGGGTTCGGGCGCGAGCTCTCCGGCGAGGAGAGCCACGGCGGCCTCGGCGTTGGCCCGGCCGGTGCCGCAGGCCAGGACGGTCGCGGGCAGCCCGCCCGGGAGCGCGGCGAGCCACCGCTCCCCCGCGGCCGGCACGCCCGTGTGCACGACGACGAGATCCGGGCGCGCCCGCTGCAGCCGCGCCAGGTGCGCGTGCTCGGCCCCGCCGGGGACCGGTTCGCGGGTCACGACGACGAGCGGCCGGGCGCCGCCCGGCAGCCCGCGCAGCAGCGCGGCGAACCCGTCGCCGTCCAGGGCGGGGTGCACGACGGCGTCGGGCCAGCGGGCGGCGACCGCGCGCTGCACGTGCTGCGCGATGCGCCCGGCCGCGTGGTCGAGGCGCAGCCGCAGGTCGACGACGTCGGGTGCGCTCCCGAGCGCGGGGTGCGGGCCGACCGCGCGCACCGCGCGCCGGGCTGCCTCGGCGCCCACCTCCGCGAGCGCCTCCTGCGCCCGTGCCGCCTCCGCGGGGCCGACGACGGCACCCGCGGAGGCCTGCCGGGCGCGCAGCCGGCGCACCAGGGCGTCCGTGCGTCGTCCGGAGGCCGCGAGCCGGTCCAGGGTCACCCGGCCGGCGCCGACCGCGGCCACGAGGGCGTCGACCGCGGAGCGGAACAGCGCCTCGTCGTCGCGCCCCGTCGTCGTGCCCAGGCACAGCAGGTCCGCGCCGCCCTCGACCGCGCGGACAGCGGTCTCTCCGACCTCCGCGCCGTCGGAGACGGCGCGCATGTCGAGGGCGTCGGTGACGATCGGTCCGGCGTAGCCGAGCTCCCGGGCCAGCGCCGCGACGGCCGGCTCGAGGGAGGCCGGTGCGGGCCCGAGCGCGGGCACCACGACGTGCGCCGTCATGAGCGCGTCGGCAGCGTGCCCGTCGTCGGTGCCACCGTCGGCGAGGGCCGCCGCGAACGGCACGAGGTCGCGCCCGCGCAGGGTGTCGAGGTCGGCCTCGACGACGGGCAGCGCGAGGTGGGAGTCGACGGTCGTGGACCCGTGGCCCGGGAAGTGCTTGGCACAGGTGCCGACGCCGCCGCGCTGCAGGCCGCGGGCGAGCGCGACACCGTGCCGCGCGACCGCCTCCGGGTCGGTGCCGAACGCCCGCACCCCGATGACCGGGTTGCCGGGGGTGTCGACGTCGAGCACCGGCGCGAGGTCGAGGTCGACGCCCACGGCCGCGAGCAGGCGGCCCAGCGCCTCGCCCGCGTCCCCGGTGAGCCGCACGTCGTCCACCACGCCGAGCGCCGCGGCGCCGGGCAGCGACGAGCCGGTCGCGGCCTCGAGCCGCGACACGTCGCCGCCCTCCTCGTCCGTCGCGACGACCAGGTCGGGCGCGGCGTCGTGCAGGCGCGCCGTGAGCGCGGCCGTCGTGGCCAGGTCCGGCGTGTTGTGCGCGAACAGCACCACCCCGGCGAGCCCGTCGCGCGCCGCGTCGAGGAACCAGGCGGGCGGCGTCGTGCCGGTGAAGCCGGGCAGCAGCACGCCGTGCACGGCCCGCCGGACCGCGTCGGCGCCGGCCGCGGCGCCGTGCCCGGTCACCCCTTCACCGCCCCGGAGGTCAACCCCGACGCGAGCCGGCGCTGGACGAGGATGAAGAAGACCATCACGGGCACGGTGATGATGGTCGAGGCCGCCATGATGGCGCCCCAGTCGTTGGAGTGCTGCCCGAAGAACGAGCGCAGCCCGATGGCCACCGTGTAGTTCTGCGTCTCGCCGCCGAGCAGCGTCATCGCGAAGACGAACTCGTTCCACGCCGTGATGAAGCTGAAGATGCTCGTGGCCACCAGGCCGGGCGCGACCAGCGGCAGCAGGATGGACCGGAACATCCGGCCCCAGGTGGCGCCGTCGAGGTAGGCGGCCTCCTCCAGCTCCACCGGCACGGCGGCGACGAAGCCGCGCAGCATCCAGATGCCGAAGGGCAGCGCGAGGGCGACATACACCACGACCAGGCCGGTCAGCGTGCCGAGCAGGTCGAGGTTGCGCACCTGCACGAACAACGGGATGACGAGCGCCTCGAGCGGCACCATCTGCACGATCAGCACGAGCATGAGCACCTGGGTGCGGAGCTTGAAGCGGAAGCGCGCCACGGCCACCGACGCCAGCAGGGCGAGCAGCGACGAGATCAGCACCGTCCCGAGCGCCACGAGCAGGGAGTTGCGCAGGAAGACGTCGAAGCCGCCGTCGGTGAGCACGAACTCGAAGTGCTCGAGCGTCGGGTCGGCGGGCACGAAGGACGACCCGCGCCCCGCCTTCCCGTCGAACGCGCTGACGAGCATCCAGTAGGCCGGGAAGAGGGTGAACGCCAGGAGCAGCGCGACGGCCACCCCCTTGCCCACCCGCGTCGCGGTCGTCGGCCGGCTCACAGCTCCTCCTCCTTCAGGATCGTGCGGACGTACACGACGGTGATGGCGAGCAGCAGCAGGGTCAGCAGCACCGCGATCGCGGAGCCGAAGCCGTACCGGTTCTGGCCGAACGACTCGGTGTACGACCACACGCCGAGGTTGAGCACCTCGCGGTTGCTGCCGGCGCCGCCGGGCATGAGGTAGACCTGCGCGAAGACCTTGAAGTCCCAGATGGTCGACAGGATGATCACGACCGCGAAGATCTGCTTGAGCTGCGGCACGATCACCGAGAAGAACCGCCGCCAGGCGCCGGCGCCGTCGATCTCCGCGGCCTCCAGCAGCTCCTTCGGCACGCCGAGCAGGCCCGCGAGCACGGTGATGGCGACGAAGGGGAAGCCGTGGTGCACCACGTTGAGCAGCACGATCGCGTAGAACGACCAGCGGTCGGTGAACCAGTTGACGGGCGCGTCCTGCAGCCCGAGGGACTGCAGCACGTGGTTGAACACGCCGCGGTCGGCGTCGAAGATCCAGACCCACACGTACGTGCCGGTGACGGCGGGCATCGCCCAGGCCGCCATGATCGCGCTGGACACGATGGTCCGCCAGACGCGGCCGAGCGAGGCGAGCAGCACGGCCACGGCGGTCCCGAAGACCACCGTGAACGCCACCGACAGCACGGCGAAGACCACCGTGTTCGGCAGCACCACGGCCCACAGCTGCTCGGAGGTGAACACCTCGACGTAGTTGCCGAGACCGATCCAGTTGGGCTCGCCGGAGACGATCTCGCGCAGCCCGTAGTCCTGCAGGGAGAACAGCCCGACCCGCACCAGCGGCCACAGGAGCAGCACCGCCAGCACGAGCAGCGCGGGCGTCAGCAGCATCCACGGCCGCACCCGCGCGAGGAGCGACTTGCCGAGCGGGCGGCGCCCGCCGGGCCCGGGCTGCTGCCCGGGCCCGGCGGGGACCGCGACGGGGAGGGTGCTCGTCATGCGTCAGCTGCCACCGTTGAGCAGCGACGTCATCTCCTCGGCCGCCTTCTTGCTGGCGGTCGGGACGTCCTCGCTCCCGGAGAGGATCGACTGCATCATCGTGCTCGTCGTGAGCTTGGCCTGCACGGCCCCGAAGTTCGGCGACACCGGCACGGACGCGCCGCCCTCGACGAACTGCTGCGCGAACGGGGCCACGAGCGGGTCGGTGCTCTTCAGCGTCTCGTCCAGGAGCGACTTCTGCCCCGGGAAGTAGCCGGCCTGCTCGCCCCACTTCGTGGCGAACTCACCGGTCGTCATGAGCTCCACGAACGCGAACGCCAGGTCCTTGTCCTCGGCCGTCTCGAACACGGACAGGTGCGAGCCGCCGAGCACCGACGGCGACATCCCGCCGTCCTTGCCGGGGATCGGGACGGCGGCGAACTTGCCGTCCATGTCCTTGTTCGCCTCGACGATGGCGCCGGGCGTCCAGGAGCCCATGATCGCCATGCCGACGTCGCCCTGGGCGAAGGCGTCGAGCACGTCGGTCTCGCGCCAGGTGGTGGCGCCTGCCGACGAGTAGCCGTCCGCGGCGAGCCCGGTCCAGAAGTTCAGGCCCTCCTGCGACTCGGGGCTGTCGAGCCCCGACGTCCAGGTGTCGCCGTCGAGCGTCGCGACGTCGCCGCCGGCGCCCCACACCCACGGGTACACCGTGAACTCGGCGTCGCCCGGCACCGCGATCGCGGTCTTCTTCGGGAACTTCTCCTTGATGGCCTTGGCCGCCGACTCGATCTCCGCCCAGGTCGTGGGCGGCTCGACGCCGGCCTCCTCGAAGATCTCCGTGTTGTACACGAGCGAGCGGACGCCGGCGTACCAGGGCATGCCGTACAGCTGCCCGTCGTACGTGCCCGCCTCGACGAGGCCGTCCACCAGGTCGTCGCCCAGGCCGGCCTCCGCCACGTAGTCGTCCAGCGGCGCGAGCGCGCCGGCGTCGGCGAACTCCGGCGTCCAGGTGGTGCCGGTCTCCGCCACGTCGGGCGTGGTGGCGCCCGCGATCGAGGTGACGAAGCGGTCGTGGGCGTCCGCCCACTCGACGAACTCGACGTTCAGCTCCGCGCCCGTCTCCTCCTTGAACGCGGTGCCGACCTCGTCGAAGAAGGCGTCGGCGCTGGGGTTCGTGCCCTGCATGATCCAGACGTCGAGGGTCTTGCCCTCGCCGTCGACCGTCCCGTCCCCGCCCCCGTCGCCGGAGCCGCCGCCGCTGCCGCACGCGGCGACGCCGAGCGCCACCAGCGCCGCGGTGGCCACGGCCCCCACGTTCCTGCGGGTCCACATGTCTCGACGCATCGTCGTCCTCCCCCGGCGGCCGCTGGGCCGCCCTCCGTGGTGCGCGGCGCCGCCGTTGTCGCGGTCGCGCGCCGTTCTCGCGGTCATGTCCTGCCGACGTCCTCGTCGTCCGGCGTGACGTCGTCGTCTCGCTGCCTTGCTGATCGCTGTGCTGATCCTGAGGTGATCGCTGTGGTGATCGCTGTCGTGCGGGCGACACCCCGGCCCTGAAAGGAAGTTCCCGAGCATCGCGCTGTGAGGGAGATTACTGACCGAACGCGGATAACGAAAGCCCCCGCACCAATTCGTGACGGGACGGTGACCTCGTCGGCGCGTCGCGGTCGGTGCGGGGGCGGTGCGCGGGGGTGCCCGCGGGGTCGCTCAGGGCACCCGGTTGATCCAGGCCGGGTCGGCGAACTTCGTCCGGACCAGCTCCTCGGCCCGCGCCAGCTCGTCGGGTCGCAGCTCGGAGCCCACCGTCCGGTGGTGGGCCCTGAAGTGCGCCTCGAACGCGTCGACGATCTCGTCGCGCGACATGCCGGTCTGCGAGCGCAGGGGGTCCACCCGCTTGTTGGCGCTGGTGGTGCCCTTGTCGGAGAGCTTCTCGCGACCGATGCGCAGCACCTCGAGCATCTTCGCGTTGTCGATGTCGTACGCCATCGTCATGTGGTGCAGCACCGCGCCGCCCGCCAGCCGCTTCTGCGCCGAGCCCGCGAGCTTGCCCCCGGGCGACGCGACGTCGTTCATGCCGGAGAAGTAGGCCTCGACGCCGACGTCGTGCAGCGCGCCCAGCACCCACGAGTCGAGGAACGCGTACGACTGCTCGAACGACAGGCCGTCGACGAGCGACGCCGGCACGACCAGCGAGAACGTCACGCAGTTGCCGGCCTCCATGAACATGGCGCCGCCGCCGGAGATACGACGCACCACCGTGACGTCGTGCTCGCGCACGCCCGCCGGGTCCACCTCGTTGCGCAGCGACTGGAACGAGCCGATGAAGACGGCGCGCTCGTTCCAGTCCCAGAACCGCAGCGTGGGACCGCGACGCCCCTCGGCCAGCTCCTCGGTGAGCACCTGGTCCAGGGCGGCGAGGGTCGCCGGGGGCAGCGGGCCGGGGCGCAGCACCTCGAACGTGTGGTCGTCCCAGGTGGTGGCCAGGCCGAGCGCGCGGCGGACCGCGACCGCGACCGCCCACGCGTCGAAGCCGATCATCGTCACGGTGCCCGCCACACGGCCGTCCTGCTCGGCGATGCGCAGCCCGTCGTCGACGGCCCGCGCGAGCTCGCTCGTGGACGTCTCGCGCGGCAGCCCGGTGAGGGTGGCGTCGATGACCTCGAGGGCGTCGTCGGGCTCGAGGAAGAAGTCGCCGCTGAGCCTGACGTCGGCGAGCAACCCGTCGCGCACGTCGAGGTCGACCGTCACGAGCTTGCCACCGGGAACCTTGTACTCACCATGCACGTCTCCACGGTAGCCGCGCAGCGGCCGTCGCGGAGGCGGCGTCGGTCACACCCTGGCGCGCAGGGTCCGCCGACGGCTCGGGCGAGATTCTTTTTGTGAGGCGCCCAACCAGAGAAAATCGCTGCCACACTGGGTCCCGTGACCGGCCCCGACGTCCCCCTCGCGCCCGAGCACGTCGTCGCCGTGGACGTCGGCGGCAGCGGCGCCCGCCTCGTCGCCACGCCCGTGCACGGCCCCGGCGGCACCGGGGGCACCGGGGGCACCGGGGGCACCGGGGGCACCGGGGGCACCGGGGGCACCGGGGGCACCGGGGGCACCGCGATCACGCTCAGCGGGCGCCCGGTCCGCATCACCACCGCCGGGAGCGACGCCGCCGACGTCGTGGCCGAGCTGGTGGACACCCTCGCCGGCCGCCGGCCCGGGCTGCGCGTCGCCGCGGCCGCCGTGTCGGTCACCGGCCTCCCCTCGCTCGTCCCCGACCCCGGCGCGCTGCACGACGTGCTGCACGCCGCGGGCGCCTCCGTCACGGCGGTCGCCGCGGACGCGCTCGCCGCCCACCTCGGCGCCCTCGGCGGTCGCCCCGGGGCCGTCGCCGCCGTCGGCACGGGCGCCATCGTCCTCGCCACCGACCTGCGGCGCCGGTGGCACCGCGCGGACGGCTGGGGGCACCTGCTCGGCGACCTCGTCGCGAACGGCATCCTGCACGACGCCGGGACCCACCTCGCGGAGAGCGTCGCCGCCGCGCTGCGCCCCGGGATCCCGCCGCTCGCGGCCGTCACCGGCGGCGTCCTGCAGATCGGCGCGCCCGTGACCACGCCCCTCAAGGCCCGGCTGTCCGCCCTGCGCCCCGACGTGCGGCTCGTCCCCGCCGACGGGAGCCCGATCGACGGCGCGCTGCGCCTCGCCCGTTCCCTCGTCGACCCTCGCGACGGCGAGCTCGTGGAACCCCACGACACCTGGCTCACGGTCCGAGCCACCACCCACCCGTCTCCGGCGCCTGCCGGGAAGGAGATCCGCGCATGAACGGTGACGTCCTCGTCCGGCTCCGCCAGGCGCTGCCCACGCTGCGCCCCGCGGAGGCGCGGATCGCCGCGGTCGTGCTCGACGACCCGCCCGGCGTCGTCGGCGCCACCATCACCGAGCTCGCCGCCCGCGCCGGGACGTCGCAGGCGACGGTCGTCCGGTTCTGCCGGGCCGTCGGCTACGCCGGGTACCCCGAGTTCCGCATCGACCTCGCGCAGGCCACGAGCCGGCGCGCCGTCGAGCTGGAGCGCTCCGGCATCGCCGAGGGCGAGATCAACCGGACCGACACCGCCACCGACGTCGTGTCGAAGATCGCGTTCCACGAGGCGCGGACGATCGAGGAGACGGCGCGCATGCTCGACCTCGACGCGCTGGAGCACGCCGTCGACGCCGTGGCGTCCGCCCCGCGCGTCGACGTCTACGGCGTGGGGTCCAGCGGCCTCACGGCGCAGGACCTCGGCCAGAAGCTCACCCGCATCGGGATCGCCTGCTTCGCCCCCGTGGACCTGCACGGCCAGCTCCAGTCGGCGGCCCTGCTGGGCGAGGGCTGCGTCGCCGTCGCCGTCTCGCACACGGGCACCACCGTGGAGACCGTGCAGGCGCTGACGCTGGCCCGCGACGCGGGCGCCACCACCGTGGCCGTCACGAACTTCCCGGCGTCCCCCCTGGCGGAGCTCGCCGACGTCGTGCTGGCGACGACGGCGCGCGAGACCCAGTTCCGCTCGGGGGCGATGTCGAGCCGCATCGCCCAGCTCGCCGTCGTCGACTTCCTCTTCGTCCGCGTGGCGCAGCGTCGCTACGACCGCACCACCGCCGCCCTCAAGGCGACGTACGAGGCGGTCCGGCCGCACCGCCTGACCAACGGCAGCCGCGGCGCGCGCTGACGGTGCGGCGCCTCAGCGCGGCTCGACGCCCGCGTGCAGGAGGCCGTAGACGTACGCGTCGATGAGCGACTCCCACGCCGCCTCGATGACGTTCGGGCCCACGCCCACCGTGGACCACGAGTGCTGCCCGTCCGTGGTCTCGACCAGCACCCGCGTGGTGGCGTCGGTGCCCTGCTGGGCATCGAGGATGCGCACCTTGAAGTCGATGAGCTCGAACTTCTCGATCTGCGGGTACACGCGGGTGAGTGCGCTGCGCAGCGCCTGGTCGAGGGCGTTCACGGGCCCGTTGCCCTCGCCCGTCGCGACGACGCGCTCCCCGCCGGCGTGCAGCTTCACCGTCGCCTCCGCGACGGCGTCGGCCTCGCGGCTCGACGCGTCGTGGCCGGGACCGCCGGCGACCGTCTCGACGATGGTCCGCCAGCTCTCGACCCGGAAGTACGTCTGCCGGGTCCCCGTGAGCTCCTCGCGCAGCAACAGCTCGAAGGAGGCGTCGGCGGCGTCGAAGGTGTAGCCCTGCGCCTCGGCGTCCTTGACCCGCGTCGTGACGCGGGTGAGCAGCTCGCCCTGGCCGCTGAGGTCGTAGCCCAGCTCGCGGCCCTTGAGCTCGATGGACGCGCGCCCGGCCATGTCCGACACGAGCATGCGCATGTCGTTGCCGACCGCGGTGGGGTCGATGTGCTGGTAGAGGTCCGGGTCGACCTTGATCGCGCTCGCGTGCAGGCCCGCCTTGTGGGCGAACGCGCTGGCCCCGACGTACGGCTGGCGCGCGTACGGGGAGATGTTGGTGATCTCGGCGACGGCGTGCGCGATGCGCGTCGCGTCCTCGAGGCCGCCTCCGACGAGGGTGCGCAGGCCGTGCTTGAGCTCGAGGTTCGCGACGACGGTGACGAGGTCGACGTTGCCGGTGCGCTCGCCGTAGCCGTTCACGGTGCCCTGCACGTGCCATGCGCCGGCGGCCACGGCGGCGAGCGTGTTCGCGACCGCGCAGCCCGAGTCGTTGTGGGCGTGCATGCCGAGCAGCCGGTCCCCCGCGACGGCGTCGCGCCCGTGCGGCAGCCCCAGGGACTCGCGCACCTCGCTCACGACGTCGGTCACCCAGTGCGGCAGCATGCCGCCGTTGGTGTCGCACAGCGTGACCACCTCGGCGCCCGCCTCGAACGCCGCCTGCGCCGCGGCCAGGGAGTACGCCGGGTCGAACCGGTAGCCGTCGAAGAAGTGCTCGGCGTCCACCACGACGCGACGCCCCTCGCCCACCAGGAACGTCACGGTGTCGGCGATCATCGCCAGGCCCTCGTCGGGCGTGGTGCGCAGCGCGCGCTCCACGTGCCGCACGTCCGACTTGGCGACCAGCGTGACGACCGGCGCCTCGGAGTCGAGCAGGGCGCGCACCTGCGGGTCGTCCCACGCGCGGGTGCCCGCCTTGCGGGTGGCCCCGAACGCCGCGAGCACCGCGTTCCTCAGGTCGAGCTCCTTGGCCGCGCGCCGGAAGAACTCCGTGTCCTTGGGCACCGCCCCCGGCCAGCCGCCCTCGATGAAGCCGACGCCCAGCTCGTCCAGCAGCGGCGCGATGGCCAGCTTGTCCGCCACGGAGAGGTTCATGCCCTCCTGCTGCGCGCCGTCGCGCAGGGTGGTGTCGTACACGTGGAACGGGGTGGCGGTCATGCGGGACTCCCACATCGAGAAGCATCGAGAAGCTCTGGGCGTTCTGGTCAACAAAAAAGACCCCCCGGGGTACGGAAGGTCTGCGCGTCCGGCGGGTGTGCCGGACGCGCTACCGAATGATGAGCGAGCGACGCAGGTGCGCGAGGCGTGTCATGGGCCACATGGTGCCACACCCGCCCCCCGGCCGGACAGGGCGTCCACGGCTGGCACCGGACGGCCCGCCCGTGCGACCTGACCCGGGGTGTGGTCGGCTGGCACTCGTCACCGAGGTCAGGAGGCAGTACCGATGACCGACACGCGCCCACCAGGCGGCCCGACCGGCCCGACGCCCGGGGTGACTCCGGGCGATGTGAGTCCAGGCGGCATCACCCCGCCCCCGTCCGTGGTGCCGACGGCGGAGCCCGCGGACGCCTGGGACGCCCCGGCCCCGGCGTCGCGCGGGCTGCTGGAGCTGGACCGGGGCCGCTTCTGGTCCGGCGCCGCCGTGACCGTGGTGGTCTGCGCCGTCCTGGGGCTCGCGGCGTCCGTCGTCTTCGACAGCGCGTTCGACGTCGGGCTGCTCGGCCCCTCCCGCCTCGTCCCGGACGCCCCCGGGCTCGCGTGGGCGCTGACCGGCGCCCTGTTCGCCCTGCTCGCGGCCGTGGTGCTCCAGCTGCTCGTGCGGGTCGTGCCGCGACCGCGGATGTTCTTCGGCTGGCTGGTCGCGCTGGTCACCGTGATCCTCGCCGCCCTCGCGTTCACCGGTTCGGGCGACGGCGCCTCGGCGGTCGTGACCGCCCTCGTGTGGATCGTCGTCGGCATCGCCGTCTCGGCGATGCTCAACGGCGTGCTCGGCCGGACTCTCGTGCGGCCGGCTCGGCCGACCAGGTGACCTCGCGCTCGGGCGCGTCGGGTGCGGCGAGGTCGAGCAGCGAGGCGGCCTCTTCCTCCAGCTCGGACCGGTGGTGCGCCCAGGCGTCGCCGGTGAAGGGCTCGAGGTGCACGGTGGCGCGGCGTGCGTCCACGTCCAGGGTCCACGTCCCGGCGACGCGGCCGTCCACCCAGAGGGTGGGGAGCACGTCGGCGTTGCGCCGGTAGACGAGCCCCGCGTGCTCGGGGTCGACGATCCGGGACCGCTCGTCGAGCGCCACCAGCAGCTGGTCCCAGCGCGGCAGCAGCCGCACCGGGGCCGGCACGTCCGCGGGGACGAGGTCCGCGTCGGCCAGGTCGACGAGCTCGCGACCGTCGGGCGCGGCGTACGGCCGCAGCTCCAGGAGCGCGAGCGCACGCTTCAGCGCCCCGACGCCGCGGACGCCGACGCCCCGTGCGACGTCCCGCGGCGACGCCGGGCCGAAGGCCCGCAGGTACTTCTCGACGGCGCGGGCCCGCGCCTCGTCCGGAGGGAGCGTGGGCAACGGGTGCGGCACGCGGTCGGCGAGCCACCGCGACCCGTCCTGGTAGCGCGCCGCGACGTGGGAGCCCCACAGGCCGCTCGGCGGCACGTGCACGAGGCCGCCGCCCGCGCTCGCGAGCCGCCACCATGCACGGCTCACACCCCCGGGGATCGCCGCGACGGCGTCGACGCCCGGGTACTGCTCGCCGGCGAACTCCTCCACCTCGTCGAGCGTGCGCGGCTCGGCGCAGAACCCGCGCACGGCGGCGTTGAGGCCCACGAGGTCGACGCCCGCCCGCCGGGCGCTCGCGCGCCACGCCGCCAGCCGCTGCTCCGCGGAGACGGCGTCGAGCAGCGGCCAGTCGACGCTCGGCACCACGTGCAGGGTGGACCGCATGACGGTCGCCTTGACGACCTCGCCGCCGGTGAGGGCCTCCTCGAGAGCGCCGACGGTCTGCCCGGCCCGCCGCGCCCACAGCGCGACGTACGGCATGTCGGCGTGCTGCGCCTGCAGGCCGCCCACCCGCCCGACGACGGCGGGGACGTCGTCGTCGGAGCGGGTGAGCAGCTGCTGGCGCGCGAGCGTGGTCCGGTTGAGCTCGTCGGCCGTGATCGGGGTGACCATCTGGCGACGGGCCTCCCTCCGTCAGGCGAGCCGGCGCATCCAGCCGTGCCGGTCCGCGGCCCGGCCGTACTGGATGTCGGTGAGCTCGTCGCGGATCGCCATGGTGAGCTCGCCCGGCTCCCCGCCGGAGACCTGCACGTCGAACTCGTCGCCCGCGAGGCGGCCGACAGGCGTGATGACGGCCGCCGTGCCGCAGGCGAAGATCTCGCGCACGGTACCGTCCCGGAGCCCGGCGACGACCTCGGCGAGCGGGAGACGACGCTCGACCGCCTGGTGCCCGCGGTCCGCGGCGAGCTGCAGGATGGAGGAGCGCGTCACGCCCTCGAGGAACGAGCCGGTGAGCTCCGGCGTGTGCACCGAGCCGTCCGCCATGACCACGAAGACGTTCATGCCGCCGAGCTCCTCGAGCGCGGTGTTGGTCGTCGCGTCGAGGTAGCAGACCTGGTCGAAGCCCTTCTCGGCCGCGAGCTGCTGCGGCAGCAGGCTCGCCGCGTAGTTGCCGCCGTACTTCGCGTCGCCCGTCCCCCCGGGCCCGGAGCGGTGATAGTGCTCGTCGATCCAGATCGACACCGGCTTCACGCCGCCCGCGAAGTACGGGCCGACGGGCGAGGCGATGACGAGGTACTCGGCCTCGTTCGTGGGACGCACCCCGAGGAACGCCTCCGACGCGAACGTGAAGGGCCGCAGGTAGAGGCTGAAGTCCTCGCCAGAGGGGACCCAGTCGATGTCGGTGCGCACGAGCGCCGCGATGGAGCCGATGAAGTCGTCCACCGGCAGAGCGGGCAGCGCCAGGCGGTGCGCCGAGCGCGCGAACCGCGCCGCGTTGGCGTCCGGGCGGAAGGTCCAGACGGAGCCGTCCGCGTGCCGGTACGCCTTCATCCCTTCGAAGATCTCCTGCGCGTAGTGCAGGACGGCGGTCGCCGGGTCGAGCTGCAACGGGCCGTACTTCTCGACGCGCCGGTCGAGCCAGCCGTCGCCCCGGCGCCAGCTGATGCGCGCCATGTGGTCGGTGAACACGGTGCCGAACTTCGGGGACCGCAGCGCGGCCTCACGGTCGGCGTCCGGGGTGGGGCTGTCCGTGGCGCGCACGTCGAACAGGGCGACGAGGTCCTCGAGCTCGGCCGGGAGGATGCCCGGCGTGCCGGCGGTCGAGGCGGTGCTCGACGCAGCGTCGGCGGCGGACGGAGAGGTGCTGGATGTGGTCATGATCGGGGGCCTTTCACCGGGTGACCCCTGTAGTTTTCCACGACCGTGCACCTCGCGGGCACCGGCGTCGCTCCGACCACAGCGGCCACCCGGACGGAATGGGACGTCGGGTGATCGACAGGGGGGATGACGGCCGGGGCGGGCGGTGGCTCGGACGACACGTCCGACGGCGCGGCGCGGGTGGCGCCGCGCCGTCCGGCGACGACGGTGAGGCTGTCGTCAGCCGTTGACGCGTGCGGCAAGGTCGCGCCCGACCTCGGCCGTCGTGCGTACTCGGTCGCCGCGCTCGACGAGGTCGGCCGCGACGGCAGCCTCCACCCGCTTGCTCTCCTCGGCGAGTCCGAGGTGGTCGAGCAGCAGGGACACCGACAGCACGGTGGCGGTCGGGTCGGCCTTGCCCTGGCCCGCGATGTCCGGCGCGGAGCCGTGCACCGGCTCGAACATGGACGGCGCGGTGCGGTCGGGGTTGATGTTCGCCGACGCGGCCAGGCCGATGCCGCCGGTGATGGCGGCGGCCTGGTCCGTGAGGATGTCGCCGAACAGGTTGTCGGTGACGATCACGTCGAACCGCGACGGGTTCGTCGTGAGGAAGATCGTGGCGGCGTCCACGTGCAGGTAGTCCGTGGTGACGTCGGGGAACTCCGCGTTGACCGCCTCGACGGTGCGGCGCCACAGGTGCCCGGCGTGGACCAGCACGTTGTGCTTGTGCACCAGCGTGAGGTGCTTGCGCGGGCGGGCCTGGGCCCGGGCGAAGGCGTCGCGCACGACACGCTCCACGCCGAAGGCCGTGTTGACGGACACCTCGGTCGCGATCTCGTGCGGGGTGCCGACGCGCAGCGCGCCGCCGTTGCCCACGTACGGTCCCTCGGTGCCCTCGCGCACGACGACGAAGTCGACGTCGCCGGGGTTCGCCAGGGGGCTCGTCACGCCGGGGTACAGCTTGCCCGGGCGCAGGTTCACGTAGTGGTCCAGCGAGAAGCGGAGCTTGAGCAGGAGGCCGCGCTCGAGGACGCCCGACGGCACGCTCGGGTCGCCGATGGCGCCGAGCAGGATCGCGTCGTGCTGCTTGATGGCCTCGAGGTCGGCATCGGTGAGCGTCTCGCCCGTCGCGTGCCAGCGGCGCGCGCCCAGGTCGAACTCGGTGGTGGAGATCTTCACGTCCGAGCCGGCCACGGCCGCCTCGAGGACCGCCAGGCCCTGCTCCACGACTTCCGTGCCGATGCCGTCGCCGGCCACCACTGCCAGGTCGATGCTCCGCGTCATGGGCCGAGCCTAAGCCCGTCGAATCATGATGCGGACACGAATCTCATTTATTGGACACATGCGGCCGTGACCTCCCTGGTCATGGGTCCGCGGTGCCGGCGTCAGGCGCGGTAGAGCACCTTGAACCGCTCGCAGACGACCGGCATCGACGGGTCGAACTCGCGCCCGATCTGCGGCAGCGTGCGGCGCCAGTAGCGCTCGTGGCCCTCGCGCCAGTCGGCCAGCGACCGGTCACCCTCGCCCTCGGCCGCCGCGTGCTCGGCCGTGACCTCGTCGAACGGGACCGTCTCCACCTGCGTGGTCCTGATGAGCAGCCGCGGCGCGCCCTCGCCGTCGAGCACGATCGACAGGTCGCCCTTGCGCGGCAGCGGCTCGTCGGCGGCCTCGTACTCCCAGACCGCGGCGGCGGTGCCGGTCTTCACGCCGTCGAGGACGAGGCCCAGCAGCTCGTCCGCCAGCTCGGACGAGTCCCCGAACGCCCAGGCCGGCGGCGGCACCACGTTCTCGGACCGCTCCCCCACGGCACCGCCGTGGCTGGTGCGGCCGGCGCTCGGGCGCGCGACGTCCCAGAACTGCGTGATGCTGTCGGCCTGCTCGGGATCCAGCCCGGGGTTCGCGTCGTCGCTCATGGGTCCATCCTGCCAGGATGACCAGCATGGACACCCGCGTCGCCGCCTACGCCCTGGTCGTCGAGGGCGACCGCATCCTCCTCCCCCACTGGTCGAGCGACGTCGGGTCGGGCTGGACCATGCCCGGGGGCGGCATCGACCCCGGCGAGCACCCGGAGGACGCAGCCGTCCGCGAGCTGCGGGAGGAGACCGGGTACGACGTCGCGCTCGACGGCCTGCTCGGCGTCGACAGCATCGTGATCCCGCCCGAGGGCCGCGTCGTCGTGGACGGCACCGACCACGCGGTGGCGCTGCAGGGCATCCGCATCGTCTACCGCGCGCACGTCGTCGGCGGCGAGCTCACCAGGGAGTCCGACGGCACCACCGACGACGTCGCGTGGCACCGGTTGTCCGACGTGGACGCGCTCGACCGCGTCGAGCTCGTCGACGTCGTCCGGGGGTGGGCGGGCCTGCTCGGCTGACGGACGGACCACCTCGCCGTTCCCCGTACTACCTCGGCACGACCCGGACTACCTCGGCACGACGGGTGCTATCTCGACGCGACCCGGGCTCGCAGGCGTCCGGACGCACGTGCGGCCGCCGCCCCCGGGTGGGGGACGACGGCCGCGCGCGTCGCTGCTGACGGTGTGGGTCAGCGAGCGGCGCTGCCCTCCGTGTAGTCGGAGTCAGCGGGCTTGATCCACGAGAACATCTTCCGGAGCTCGCGGCCGGTGGTCTCGATCGGGTGCGCCTCGCCCTTCTCGCGCAGCGCGGTGAACTCGGGGGCGCCCGCGTCCTGGTCCGCGATGAAGCGCTCGGCGAAGGCGCCGTTCTGGATGTCCGCGAGGACGGCCTTCATGTTCTCCTTGACGCGCGGGTCGATGACGCGCGGGCCGGAGACGTAGTCGCCGTACTCGGCCGTGTCGGAGACGGACCAGCGCTGCTTGGCGATGCCGCCCTCGACCATGAGGTCGACGATCAGCTTCAGCTCGTGCAGCACCTCGAAGTACGCGACCTCGGGCTGGTAGCCCGCCTCGGTCAGCGTCTCGAAGCCGTACTGGACCAGCTGCGAGGCACCGCCGCACAGCACGGCCTGCTCGCCGAACAGGTCGGTCTCGGTCTCCTCGGTGAAGGTGGTCTTGATGCCGCCGGCACGCAGGCCGCCGATGCCCTTCGCGTACGACAGGGCCAGCTCCCAGGCGGAGCCCGACGCGTCCTGCTCGACGGCGACGATCACCGGCACGCCGCGGCCGTCGACGTACTCGCGGCGCACGAGGTGACCCGGGCCCTTGGGGGCGACCATGAGCACGTCGTGGCCGGCCTCGGGCTTGATGTAGCCGAAGCGGATGTTGAAGCCGTGCCCGAAGACGAGCGCCGCGCCCTCGTTGAGGTTCGGGGCGATCTCGTCGCGGTACACGTGCCGCTGCACCTGGTCCGGCGCGAGGATGACGACGACGTCCGCCTCCTTGACGGCGTCGGCGACGGTCAGCACGCGCAGGCCCTCGTCCTCGGCCTTCTTCGCGGAGCCGGAGCCCTCGCGCAGGCCGACGCGGACGTCGACGCCCGAGTCGCGCAGGTTCAGCGCGTGCGCGTGGCCCTGGCTGCCGTAGCCGATGACCGCGACCTTGCGCTGCTGGATGATGGACAGGTCGGCGTCGTCGTCGTAGAACAGCTCAGCCACGGTGATGCTCCTCGGTTCTCGGTACTGCGTTCGTCACTACAGGTCGGTATGTGGTCACCCGCGGGGATGACGGTACGCGAACGGCGTCAGGCCGTGCGCACGCGCTCCAGCGCTCGGTCGGTGATGGACCGCGAGCCGCGGCCCACGGCGAGCGTGCCGGACTTCACGATCTCGCGGACGCCGTACGGCTCGAGCGCCGCGAGCAGCGCGGACAGCTTGGCGGCCGTGCCGGTCGCCTCGATGACGACCGTGTCGGGGACGACGTCCACCACGTGGGCGCGGAAGAGGTCGACGACCTCGAGCACCCCCGCGCGGGTCGCCTGGTCGGCCCGCACCTTGACGAGCAGGAGCTCGCGCTGCACGGACGACTCGGGGTCGAGCTCGACGATCTTGATGACGTTGATCAGCTTGTTCAGCTGCTTCGTCACGTGCTCGAGCGGGTGCTCCTCGACGTCGACCACCACGGTGATGCGCGAGATCTCCTCGTGCTCCGTGGGCCCGACGGCCAGGGAGTGGATGTTGAACGCCCGGCGGGCGAACAGCGCGGTGACGCGGGTGAGGACGCCGGGCTTGTTCTCGACCAGCACGGACAGGGTGTGACGCGACATGGGTGGCTCCTTCTCTGCTCGTCGGCCGGTCAGTCTTCGCGGTCCCACGCGGGCGAGATGCCGCGCGCGTACTGGATGTCGTCGTTCGGCACCCCGGCGGCGACCATCGGCCACACCATGGCGTCGCGCGAGACCTGGAAGTCGATGACCACGGGGCGGTCGTCGATCTCCTGCGCCCGCTTGATCGCGGCGTCGACCTCGTCCTCGCGTTCCACGCGGATGCCCTCGCAGCCGTACGCGTCCGCGAGCTTCACGAAGTCCGGAATACGCCGGGTCCCGTGCCCGGTGTGCAGGTCGGTGTTGGAGTAGCGCTCGTCGTAGAAGAGCGTCTGCCACTGCCGCACCATGCCGAGCGAGCTGTTGTTGATCAGCGCCACCTTGATGGGGATGTCGTTGATCGCGCAGGTCGCGAGCTCCTGGTTGGTCATCTGGAAGCAGCCGTCGCCGTCGATGGCCCACACCTCGCGGTCGGGCTCGCCGACCTTGGCGCCCATCGCGGCGGGGACCGCGAAGCCCATGGTGCCCAGGCCCGCGGAGTTCAGCCAGGTGCGCGGGCGCTCGTAGCGGATGAACTGCGCCGCCCACATCTGGTGCTGCCCCACGCCCGCGGCGTAGATCGCGTCCGGGCCGGCCAGCTCGCCCAGGCGGGAGATCACGTGCTGCGGGGACAGGTGGCCGTCGTCGGTGGGCGAGTAGCCCAGCGGGTACGTCTCGCGCCACGTGTCGAGCTGGTGCCACCAGGCCGCCAGGTCGGGCTTGCCCACCTTGGCGTGCTCGGCCTCGAGGGCGGGCACCAGGTCCGCGATGACCTCGCGCAGGTCGCCGACGATCGGCACGTCCACCGGGCGGTTCTTGCCGATCTCCGCGGGGTCGATGTCGGCGTGCACGACGGCGGCGTGCGGGGCGAAGCTCGACAGGCGGCCGGTCACGCGGTCGTCGAAGCGGGCGCCGAGGGCCACCACGAGGTCGGCCTTCTGCAGCGCGGCGACGGCCGGGACGGTGCCGTGCATGCCCGGCATGCCCAGGTGCTGCGGGTGGCTGTCCGGCACCGCGCCGCGGGCGGTGAGCGTCGTGACGACGGCCGCGCCCGAGGTGTCGACCAGCCGGCGCAGCGCCTCCGACGCGCCGGACCGGACGACGCCGCCGCCCACGTACAGCACCGGGCGGCGGGCGGTGGCGAGGAGCTTGGCGGCCTCGCGGATCTGCTTGGCGTGCGGCTTGGTCACCGGGTGGTAGCCGGGCAGCGACAGCTCCTGCGGCCAGGAGAACTCGGTGGTGGCCTGCATGGCGGACTTCGCGATGTCGACCAGCACCGGGCCGGGCCGGCCCGTCGACGCGATGTGGAACGCCTCCGCGATCGTGCGCGGGATCTCCGCCGGGTCGGTGACCAGGTAGGAGTGCTTGGTGATCGGCATCGTGATGCCGACGATGTCCGCCTCCTGGAACCCGTCGGTACCGATGAGGGACTGCGCCACCTGGCCGGTGATCGCGACCAGCGGGACGGAGTCCATGTGCGCGTCGGCGATGGGCGTCACGAGGTTGGTCGCGCCGGGGCCCGAGGTCGCCATCGTCACGCCGACCTTGCCGGTCGCGTGGGCGTAGCCCTGGGCCGCGTGCCCGCCGCCCTGCTCGTGCCGCACCAGGACGTGGCGGATCTGCTTCGAGTCCATGAGCGGGTCGTAGAGCGGGAGGATTGCGCCACCCGGGATGCCGAAGACGTTCTCGACGCCGACCGACTCGAGCGAGCGGACGATCGACTCGGCGCCGGTGACCTCCTCACCGGACACGGTTCGGCCGGCGGCACCGTCGGCACTGCGCGACGCGGTGCGGGCGGCCACCTGGGCGGGGGTCGGGTTCGGCTGGACCATCGGTCTCTCCTGCCGGTCGGTCTTGCGGGCGAAGGGTCTGGCGAGGGGTGTCGCTGCAATGAAAAACCCCCCGGTCCCGGGATGACGGGACTGACGAGGGGTGAGCGCGCTGACGAAGCCTGGTGCGTGGGCCTAGTCGGCGCGCCCGGGAAGAAGTACTACGAGGATCGTCTGCACGGATCGAACGTTACGCCCGCGGTTCACCGATGTCACGTCGTGAGCCCGGTGTCCCATCATGCGGACAACATGGGGGTCACCGGGCTCACGACCTGCGCCGCGACGGCGACGGTCAGCTCACGTCGCGACGCCGGAACACGAGCAGCGCGAGCAGAGTGACGACGACGGCGAGCGCCGCGACGGTCAGCCCGCCCTGCGCGGTGGTCACGACGTGGTCCACCGGGACGCACGAGAACACGCCGTCGGCGTCCGGGGTGCACCGCTCCGTCGTGTACACGTACCCGCCCTGCAACCAGGCCGAGAGCGCCGTCGTCGGCAGCCAGCGCTGCACCTCGCCGAACGAGTAGGCGAAGGCCACGCAGGCCCAGGCGACCACGCCGACCAGACCGACGGCGGCGGCGGCGTGCTTGAACAGCGTGCCGAGCGCCACGCCGAGCGCGGCGAGCACGGCCCCGGCCGCGACGAGGCGCCCGGTGAACGCGGCGACCTCCAGCCAGACGGCGCCCGTGAGGTCGCCGAGGGTGCCGAACGAGGCGTACACCGCGTACGAGGCGCCGACCAGGAGCGCGAACCCGACCAGCACCAACGGGACCGTGCCGAGCGCGGCGGCCACCGCCTTCGACCAGTACACGCGCTGCCGGCGCGGCTCGAACGTGAGCCACATCCCCAGCGACCCGCTGTTGATCTCGGCGGTCACGAAGCTCACCCCGACCACCAGCGCGACGAGGAGCAGCAGCACCGCGAGGTCGTCGAGCGACGCGAGACCCGACCACCCGTTCCACACCGAGGCCTGGATCTCCGTCACGGCGGCCCGGGTCGCGCCGTCCTGCGCGTTGACCTCGGGCTCCCCGTAGAGCATCTCGACCTGGGCCTCGTCGGGGACGAAGGTCTGCGTGGGCGGCAGGTACCAGTCCAGGCGGGGGGCCAGCTGGTCGCAGCCCCACTCCTGCGGGGTGAGGCCTTCGGCCTCGGCCGCGGCCTCGCAGTCGGCGACCTGCTGCTCCCCGTCCTTCTCCCACTCCTCCTGGTCGGACGCGAACATCTCCTGCGCGTTCGCGACCTCCTGGGCGCTCGGCGGGGGCGCCGACAGGAACGTCGCCGCGCCGCTCAGGGCGACCAGCGCGAGAACTCCGACGCACGCCCAACGCGTGATCTGGCGCGCCCACAACCGGCGCAGCTCGACGCGCAGCAGGCGGCTCATGCGTCCGCCTCCGGGGCCGCCGGGGTGGCCGGCGTCGTCGCGGAGTGCGCCGGCTCGGGCGGCGGGCCACCACGACGCGTGCGGTCGCCCTGGTGCGTGTGACCGCCGGGCGTCTCGTGCGCCGTGAGGCCCAGGAACACCGACTCGAGGTCGGCCTGGAGCGGGGTGAGCTCGCGCACCCACACGCCACGCTCGCCGAGGGCGCGGTTCACGGCCGCGGGGTCGGCGGCGCCGTCGACGAGCAGCGCGTCGTGCTCGCGCCGCACGAGCAGCCCGCTGGTCTCGAGCACGCTGGTCGCGATGGTCAGGTCCGTCGGCGCGACGCGCAGCCGGACCGACCCGGTCGCGGAGCCGGCACCGATGAGGTCGGCCACCCGGCCCGAGGCGACGAGCCGCCCGCGGGCCACGATCGAGACCGTGTCGGCGATCTGCTCGACCTCGGCCAGGATGTGGCTGGACACCAGCACGGTCTTGCCCTGGT
Source organism: Isoptericola sp. NPDC056578 (assembly GCF_042793275.1). Lineage (NCBI taxonomy): Bacteria > Bacillati > Actinomycetota > Actinomycetes > Micrococcales > Promicromonosporaceae > Isoptericola > Isoptericola sp. NPDC056578. The sequence continues at coordinate 13,047 of NZ_JBHTVC010000035.1, read as the reverse complement.
CGGCGAGGCCTCGCATGGTCTGCCGGATCTCCCGGATGCCCGCGGGGTCGAGGCCGTTGGTGGGCTCGTCGAAGATGAGCAGGTCGGGGTCCTTGAGCAGGGTCGCCGCGATCGCGAGCCGCTGCTTCATGCCGAGCGAGTAGCCCTTGTACTTGTCGCGTGCCCGCCCGGTGAGCCCGACCTCGTCGATGACGGCGTCCACCCGGCCGGCGGGGGCGTCGATCGCGTCGGCGAGCAGGCGCAGGTTGCGGCGGGCGCTGAACGCGGGGAAGAACTTGGGGCTCTCGACGATGGCGCCGACCCGTCCCACCACCTCGGGCAGCCGCTTCGGCACCTCGTGCCCGAAGATCGTCGCGGTCCCGCGGTCGGGCCGGACCAGGCCCAGGAGCATGCGGATCGTCGTCGTCTTCCCTGACCCGTTGGGGCCGAGGAACCCGTGCACGCCGCCCACGGGCACCTGCAGGTCGAGGCCCTCGACCCCGACCGACCTCCCTCGCACGCTCCGGTACGTCTTGCGGAGCCCTCGCGTCTCGATCGCGAGCTCTCCACCACCCCGGGCACCGTCGAGCACGGCCACCGCCACCTCCTCGTGGCCGCGGCGCGGCCTGTCGGTCGCGCCTGTCGGACGACGGCGCTGCCAGGGAGGATAGAGCAGCCTTGACGTGGGCGAAAGGTCCCCGCTACCCGAGGTTGACCCTGCTGCGACGGTTCACCCGGCCGGCTCGCCCGCCCACGCCTCGGCACGCCCCGGGATCACGGCGATGTCCACCTCGTTGCCCTCGGGGTCCGCGACCGTGCGCCAGAACGGCGCCTCCGCGTCCCGCACGACCGTGCCGCCGGCCGCGACGGCGGCGGCCACGCGTGCGTCGGCGACGTCGGCGGGGACCATGACGTCCACGTGGACCCGGTTGCGCTGCTCGCGCGGTTCGGCCATCGGCTGCAGGAACACCGAGGGACCGCGCAGCAGGGGGTCGTACAGGTCCGTCGTCCCGCGCTCGGTGTAGCCGAGCGCCGCCGCCCAGAACCGGCGCACCGCGTCGACGTCGAGGGCGTCGAACGTGAGCTGGACGTCGCGCAGGACGGCGGGCTCGGCGCGCAGCCCGAGGTCGCGGGCGGCGGCCTGCGCCCGCTGCGCCACCCCGAGCCGGGCGGGGCCGATCCAGCCGTCCTCGGGCGGTCCGACGCGCAGGGTGACGCCGGAGTACCGCAGGTCGGCGAACAGCGGCACGCCGGCCTCCTCGGCCGCGCGGGCCGCCCGGGCGACCAGCTCGACGCCCGCGTCGAAGCCGCCCGTCGCGTAGTACGCGCTGGCCCCCAGGAGCACCCGCCAGTCCTCCACGCCGCCCGCCGCCCGGAACTCCGCGGGCGTGAGCAGGCCGTCGGCCAGGTCCTCCTCGAACCCCTCCCAGGCGATGACGTCCGCCTCGTTCCCCTCCGCGTCCGCCAGCGTCCACCAGTGCGGCACGAACTCCTCGGTCGTGACCCGCCCCCCGGCCGCGAGCGCCGCGTCGACGCGCGCCTGCCGCACGTCGTGGGGCACGAAGACGTCGAGGTGCAGCCGGTTGCGCAGGGGCCGCGGCTCGTCCATGGCCTGGAACCAGACGCCGGGCCACCGCCCGTGCGGGTCGAGGAGGTCCGCCCCGGAGCGGGTGTGCCCGAGGACCACTCCCCAGAAGGGCATGACCTGCTCGCGGTCGGCGGCGTCGACGGTCAGCTCCACGTCCTGCACGGCCGAAGGGTCCGCGTCGAGCCCGAGATCCGCCGCCGCGGCGGAGACCTCCCGGGCCAGCGCGACGTCGCGCTCGCTCAGGCCGCCGACGTCGTGGGACAGCACGCGCACGACGACGCCGCCCGCCCGCAGGTCGACGTCCGGGTGGTGGTTCGCGGCGTCCGCGAGCACGCGGACGCGCTCGAGGAGGACGGCGCCCTCGCCGGGAGCACGCGTGCGGAAGAGGGCGCTCGCGCCGCGGGCGAGGGCACGCCAGTCCTCGGTGCCCCCGGCGGCCTCGAACCCGGCCGCGGTGATCTCGTCGGGCATGGCCTCCCCCGTCCGTCGGCGTCCTGGCTGCGGTGACCGACGGCGTCAGTGCCGCGACGTCTCGACCGGCAGCTCCAGCTCGGCCGCGGCGTCGCTGATCCGCCGGGCCAGGTCCACGTCGCGCGTCGTCAGGCCGCCGGCGTCGTGCGACGAGGTGCGGACCAGGACGGTGCCGTAGCGCAGGTCCACGTCGGGGTGGTGGTTCACGGCGTCCGCGATCTCGGCGATCGCGTCCACGAACCGCGCCCCGGCGGCGAAGGACCCGCTGCGGAACACGGCCCACGCGGAGCCCTCGTCCGCGTGCCAGTCGCCGACGCCGTCGGAGTGGGCGAACTGTCGCGGGGTGATCGAGTCGGTCATGCGCCCAGCATGGCCCGACCGCGCACCGTTCGCGCGGTGTCAGCCGGCGGGCAGGGGGTCGTCGTCGAACGCCGGGAGGCCGTCGATGCTCGTGCGGTTCTTCTGCCGGCGGTAGTCGGCCTGCCCGTCGGCGCCCTTGCGGTCCATGAACGGCGGCAGCAGGTCGCGCTCGCCCGCGTAGTCGAGCAGGGGCACGCCGTACCCGCAGGAGTCGGAGACCCGCTCGACGTCGACCACGATCACGGCCCGCGCCCCGCGCCGCTCGGTGAACCGCGGCTCCCACGACGCGTACTCGTCGTCGTACAGCGTCACGACGCGCCCCCGGCCGTGCAGGCGGACGATGTTCGGGGGCCCGTCGAAGGCGCAGAACATGAGGGTGATCCGGCCGTTCTCGCGCAGGTGCGCGATCGTCTCCGCGCCCGACGCCGTGAGGTCGAGGTAGGCCACGGTGTGCTCGTCGACCACGACGAACGACCCGTCGACCCCCTTGGGCGAGACGTTCAAGCGCCCGTCCCCGGCGAGCGGGGCGGTGGCGACGAAGAACACGTGCTGCGACTCGACGAAGCCCCGCAACCGGCCGTCGATACGTTCGTGCACCTTTCCCATGGGCGCCATCCTGCCGCGCGGGCCGCGGCCGGTCGACGGCCGACCGGGTGGTGGGCGCTCAGCCCAGCACGGCACCCTTGGACGCGGACTGCACCAGCTTCGTGTACTTGGCGAGCACCCCGCGGGTGTAGCCGTGCGGCACGGGGGTCCAGTCCGCCGTCCGGCGGGCGGCGAGCTCGGCGTCGTCGACCAGCAGGTCGAGCGTCTTGCTCGCGACGTCGAGCCGGATCCGGTCGCCGTCGCGCACGAACGCGATCGGCCCCGCGTCGACGGCCTCGGGCGCGATGTGCCCGACGCACAGCCCGGTGGTGCCGCCGGAGAACCGCCCGTCGGTGATGAGCAGCACGTCCTTGCCGAGGCCGGCGCCCTTGATCGCGCCGGTGATGGCGAGCATCTCGCGCATCCCCGGGCCGCCCTTGGGGCCCTCGTAGCGGATGACGACGACGTCGCCGGCGGTGATGGTGCCGTCCTCCAGCGCGTCCAGGGCGCTCCGCTCGCGCTCGAAGACGCGGGCGGTGCCCTCGAAGACGTCGGAGTCGAACCCCGCCGACTTCACGACCGCGCCCTCGGGGGCCAGCGACCCGTGCAGGATCGTGATGCCGCCCGTGGGGTGGATCGGCCGGTCGAGGGCACGCAGGATCTTGCCGTCCGGGTCGGGCGGGTCGATGTCCGCGAGGTTCTCCGCGACCGTGCGGCCCGTGACCGTGAGGCAGTCGCCGTGCAGCAGCCCGGCGTCGAGCAGCGCCTTCATCACCACGGGCACGCCCCCGATGCGGTCGACGTCGTTCATGACGTACCGGCCGAACGGCTTGAGGTCGCCGAGGTGCGGCACGCGGTCGGCGACGCGGGAGAAGTCGTCGAGGGTGAGCTCCACCTCGGCCTCGTGCGCGATGGCGAGCAGGTGCAGCACCGCGTTCGTCGAGCCGCCGAACGCCATCACCACGGCGATGGCGTTCTCGAAGGCCTCCTTGGTGAGGATCTGCCGCGCGGTGATGCCGCGCCGCAGCAGCTCCACGACCGCCTCGCCGGACGCCTGCGCGAACGCGTCGCGGCGGCGGTCGGCGGACGGAGGCGCGGCCGACCCGGGCAGCGACATGCCGAGCGCCTCGGCGGCCGACGCCATCGTGTTCGCCGTGTACATGCCGCCGCACGCACCCTCGCCGGGACAGATCGCGCGCTCGATCCGGCCGACGTCCTCCTCGCTCATCAGCCCGCGCGCGCAGGCCCCCACGGCCTCGAACGCGTCGATGATCGTCACGTCCTTCTCGGTGCCGTCGGACAGCTTCACCCAGCCGGGCATGATCGAGCCGGCGTAGAGGAACACGCTCGCGAGGTCGAGGCGCGCGGCCGCCATGAGCATGCCCGGGAGCGACTTGTCGCAGCCCGCGAGGAGGACCGAGCCGTCCAGCCGCTCCGCCTGCATCACCGTCTCCACGGAGTCGGCGATGACGTCGCGCGACACGAGCGAGAAGTGCATGCCCTCGTGCCCCATGGAGATGCCGTCGGAGACGGAGATGGTGCCGAACTCGAGCGGGTAGCCGCCGCCGGCGTGCACGCCGTGCTTCACCGCCTGCGACAGCCGGTCGAGCGACAGGTTGCAGGGCGTGATCTCGTTCCACGAGCTCGCGACGCCGATCTGCGGCTTCGCGAAGTCGGCGTCCCCGAGGCCGACGGCGCGCAGCATGCCGCGCGCGGCGGTGGCCTCCAGGCCGTCGGTGACCTGGCGGGAGCGGGGCTTGAGATCCGGTGCGCGATCGGTCGTGAGGTCCGGGGTGGCTGGGGCGTCGGCGCTCATGGACTCACTGTAGGAGCGGCGCCGCCCGTGGTCGCGGCGGGCGACGATCCCTCAGCCGGCGGCGCCGTCCGGGCGCTCGCCCACGCGGGCCCACTCCTGCAGGCGGGCGATCACGAGGCCCGGCGCGAGGTCGTACCGCGGCAGCCGCGTCTCGCCCCCGGCGTGCTCGACGATGACCTGGTCGGACCAGGTGGGCCGGTCCCGGAGGTTGCCGCGCACCGCGCGGACGTCGGCGCGGGGGATCGCCAGAGGGCGACGACGCCGCTCCACCCGGAGCTCGTCGTCGGTCAGGACGAGCTGCCCGCTCCTGGACGCCACGAGCTGCGCCAGCGCGGCCACCATCCCGAGCGCGGCCACGACGGCCAGGACGACGGTCGACCGGTCCGCGCCGCCGGCCAGCCGCGCGGTGTTCACCGCGAGCACGCAGGTCCAGGTGACCAGCAGCCCCCAGAACAGCCGGGTCTGACGAGGCGTCCGGGCGACGACCTCGTGCATGCGTGCGCTCCCTCGGTCCGGGCGGCGCGGCGCCGCCTCGCCCTCATGCTGGTCGGGAGGGCTCCTGCTCGCGCGCCCTGGTGACCTCGACCAGCGCGTCGCGTACCGCCTCGACGCCGACGCGCAGCTCGTCGAACGACGTCGACAGCGGCGAGAGTCCGAGGCGCAGCCCGTTCGGCCGGCGGAAGTCGGGGATGACGCCCCGCTCCCACAGCAGCGGCAGGGTGTCGGCGAACGCGTCGTGGTCGACGGTCACGTGGCTCCCCCGCCGGTCGTCGTCGCGCGGCGACGCGACCCGGACGCCGAGCGGAACGAGCAGGTCGTCCACCAGCTCCAGGGCGAACCGGGTGAGCGCCACCGACTTCGCGCGGACGGCGTCCAGCCCGGCGTCGGCGAGGAGGTCGAGCATGTCCTGCATCGCGAGCATCCCGACGATCGCGGGGGTGCCCGACAGGAATCGTCGCACCCCGGCGTGCGGCGCGTAGGCGGGGCCCATCTCGAACGGCTGGTCGCTGCCCATCCAGCCCTGGATCGGCTGGGTGAGCTCCTCCTGGAGGTCGGCGCGGACGTAGCCGAACGCGGGCGACCCGGGCCCGCCGTTGAGGTACTTGTACGTGCACCCGGCGGCGAGGTCGGCACCCCACGCGTCCAGCGCGACGGGCACCGCGCCGGCGGAGTGGCACAGGTCCCACAGCACGAGCGCCCCGGCGCCGTGCGCACGCCGCGTGATCTCCGCGGCGTCGCTCACGTACCCGGAGCGGTAGGCGACGTGGCTGAGCACCACGAGCGCCGTCCGGTCGGACAGGACGGCGGACACCTGCTCGGGCGTGACGCCGCCGTCGTGGTCCGGGGCGATCCAGCGCAGCGTGGCGCCGTGCTCGCGCGCGACACCCTCCAGGACGAAGCGGTCGGTCGGGAAGTTGCCGGAGTCGAGCACGATCTCGTCGCGCCCGGCGACGCGCGGGGACGCCAGCGCGGCCCGCACCAGCTTGTAGAGGATCACCGTCGTCGAGTCGCCGACGAACGTCTGGCCCGGCGCCGCGCCGAGCGCGACCGTGCCGATACGGTCACCGACGCGCAGGGGCAGGTCGTACCACTCCTCGTCCCAGCCGCGGATGAGGCGCGCGCCCCACACGTCGGGCGCGAAGCGGGCGAGCCGCTCGGCCGACGCCTTCGTGGGGCGGCCGAGCGAGTTGCCGTCGAGGTAGGCGGTCACCTCCGTGGAGTCGACGAACGCGGCCTTGAACCGCGCCAGCGGGTCGGCGGCGTCCAGCGTGGCGGCGCGGGCGGTGGCGTTCTCGGTCATGCGGCTCCTCCGTCGGCGGGCGGGTGGGTGTCGGCAGGCGGGGCGAAGTCCGGGTCCCGCAGGTCGGCGACGTCGAGGACGGTCGCGCGGGCGAGCCAGGCGGCGTGGACGGCGCCCGGGTCGGCCGGGGCGGGCGCCGGGCCGGGCACGAACGACACGAGGCCGGCGGGCGGCTCGTCGCCGACCAGCGCGACGAGCAGCGACCGCCGGCCGAGTCCGGCCGCCGCGAGCGCGGCGAGCTCGCGGGCGTTCAGCCCCACGGGCAGCGGACCGTTGCCGAGGTCGGTGCCGTACCGGACCCGTCCGCCGGCCGCGACGAAGCGGCGCACGTTGTCCAGCGCCACCTCGTGCTCGCGCGTCGGGTCGCCCCAGCCGTGGATGTCGAGCGTGCTGAGCCAGGTCATCGACCGTCGCCCCGTCGGCCCACCCGTCGCCCTGCCGGCGGCCATCGCGACGAGCAGCTCGTCGGGCAGGCGCTCGCTGAACGGCGCGTGCGCGAGCCGGTCGACTCCCGCCTCGAACGCTCGCACCGCCTGGCCCGGCCCCTCGGCGTGCGCGACGACGTCGGTCCCGCGCTCGTGCGCCCGTCCGACGACGGCGGCCAGGGTGGCGTCGTCGGCCACCGGGCCGGCGTCGCCGTGCAGGGCGACCTTGACGAACGACGCGCCCGCCGCGACCTGCCGGTCCACGGCCGCGACAGCGGCGGCCGGGTCGGCGACCTCCTCGACCGCTCCCGGGGGCGCCCACGACCGGTCGCTCGGATACCCGCCCGGCGCGGTGAGGAACGCGCCCGCGTACGCGACGCGCGGCAGCGCCGGGTCGGCGGCCAGGGCCGCGACGTCGTCGGGGATCCAGCCCAGGTCGTGCACCGCGGCGACGCCGCGGGAACGCAGCGGCGCCGGGTCCACCAGCCCCAGGTGCACGTGCGCGTCCGTGAACGGCGGCAGCAGCGTGCCGCCCTCCCCCAGCCGGCGCCGCACCTCGGGCGGGACGTCGGCAGGGAGGCCGACCGGGGCGACACCCGGGGGCACGACCAGCGCTCCGGTCACGACCGGGCGCCCGGTCCGGCCGTCGGGCCGAGCTCGGTGCGCACGGCGAAGAGCTCGGGGAAGAAGGTGAGGTCGAGCGCCCGCTGGAGGAAGCCGACGCCGCTGGAGCCCCCGGTGCCCCGCTTGGTGCCGATGATGCGCAGCACGGTCTTCATGTGGCGGAAGCGCCAGAGCTGGAAGTTGTCCTCGAGGTCGACGAGTTCCTCGCACGTCTCGTACGCCGACCAGTCCGACTCGGGGTCGGCGTAGATCCGGCGGAACACCTCGACCAGATCGTCGTCGAGCGTGTGCGCGGTCGTGACATCGCGCTCGAGCACGCGTCGCGGCACGTCGTGGCCGTGGCGGGAGAGGTAGCGCAGGAACTCGTCGTACACGCTGGGCTCGCCGAGCAGCCGCGCGAGCTCTGCCTGCGCCTCGGGCTCGGCGTCGAACACCGCGAGCATGCGGGCGTTCTTGTTGCCCAGCAGGAACTCGACCGCCCGGTACTGCCACGACTGGAAGCCGGACGCGTTCCCGAGGAAGCCACGGAACTGGGCGTACTCGCTGGGCGTGAGCGTCGCGAGCACCGACCACTGCTCGGTGAGCGTGCGCTGCACGTGCTTGACGCGGGCGATGCGCTTGAGCGCCGCGCCGAGCTCGTCCGCGGCGAGCAGGTCGCGCGCGGAGACCAGCTCGTGCAGCACGAGCTTGAGCCACAGCTCCGTGGTCTGGTGCTGCACGATGAACAGCATCTCGTCGTGGTGCGCGGGGCTGCTGATCGGCTCCTGCGCGGCCAGGAGCGTGTCCAGGTGCAGGTACGAGCCGTAGGTCATGCGCTCGCGCAGGTCCGTGACGATCCCCGGTTCCAGCTCGCGCTCGTTGGACGGGGCAGGGGGCGCGGCGGGGGGCTCGGGCTGGTCGACCATGCCCCGGAGCCTAAGGCAGCGCGCGCGGCGCCCGCCCACACCCGGGCGCGGGGTCGGGGCGGGCGCCGTCGAGGGTCCGCGGTGTCAGCGGCGCGCGATGAGGGACACGTCGCGCACCGCGCCGCGGTCGGCCGACGTCGCCATCGCGGCGTACGCCTGCAGCGCCGGGGAGACGTAGCGGTCGCGGTTCAGCGGCTGCCACGGGTTCTCGCGGGCCTCCATCTTGGCGCGACGCTCGGCGAGCACCTCGTCCGGCACGTTGACGCGGATCAGTCGGGTGTCGACGTCGATCTCGATCTCGTCCCCGTCCTCGATCAGCCCGATCGTGCCGCCGGCCGCCGCCTCGGGCGACACGTGCCCCACGGAGATGCCGCTCGACCCGCCGGAGAACCGACCGTCGGTGATGAGGGCGCAGACCTTGCCCAGGCCGCGGCCCTTGATGAACGACGTCGGGTAGAGCATCTCCTGCATGCCGGGGCCCCCGGCGGGGCCCTCGTAGCGCACGACGACGACGTGGCCCGGCTGGACCTGCTTGGTGAGGATCTTCTCGACCGCGTCGTCCTGCGACTCGCAGACGAGGGCCTTCCCCACGAAGTGGAAGACGTCGGGGTCGACGCCCGCGGTCTTGAAGACCGCGCCGTCCTCGGCGAGGTTGCCGCGCAGCACGGCCAGGCCGCCCTCCACGGTGTACGCGTGCTCGAGGTCGCGGATGCAGCCGTTCGCGGCGTCGGTGTCGAGGCTCTCCCAGACGTTGGACGTCGAGAAGGCCTGGGTGGTGCGGACCCCGCCGGGGGCGGCGTGGAAGAGCTCCTGCGCCCGCTCGGTGGCCTTGCCGCCCCGCACGTCCCAGTCGTCGAGCCACGCGCGCAGCGTGGGCGTGTGCACGGAGGTGACGTCGTGGTCGAGCAGGCCCGCACGGTCCAGCTCCCCCAGCAGCGCGGGGATGCCGCCGGCGCGGTGCACGTCCTCCATGTGGAAGTCCGGGTGGTTCGGCGCCACCTTGCTCAGGCACGGCACGCGGCGGCTGATCGCCTCGATGTCCGTGAGGTCGAAGTCGACCTCGCCCTCCTGGGCCGCGGCCAGGATGTGCAGCACCGTGTTGGTGGAGCCGCCCATCGCGACGTCGAGCGCCATGGCGTTCGAGAACGCCGCCTTCGTGGCGATCGAGCGCGGGGCGGCGGAGTCGTCCTCGTCCTCGTAGTAGCGCTTCGCGAGGTCGACGATGGTGCGACCCGCCTCGAGGAAGAGCTCCTTGCGGGCGGCGTGCGTGGCCAGCGTGGAGCCGTTGCCCGGCAGCGACAGCCCGAGCGCCTCCGTGAGGCAGTTCATCGAGTTCGCCGTGAACATGCCGGAGCACGAGCCGCACGTCGGGCAGGCGTTCTCCTCGACCTGGGCCAGCGCGGCGTCGGACACGTTGTCGTCGGCCGAGTAGTTGATCGCGTTGATGAGGTTCAGGGGCGTCTTCGCGACGCCGTCGGCGACGACGGCCTTGCCGGCCTCCATCGGCCCGCCCGACACGAAGATCACCGGGATGTTGAGCCGCAGCGCCGCGTTGAGCATGCCCGGCGTGATCTTGTCGCAGTTGGAGATGCACACGAGGGCGTCGGCGCAGTGCGCGTTGACCATGTACTCGACCGAGTCCGCGATGAGGTCGCGGCTGGGCAGCGAGTAGAGCATCCCGGCGTGGCCCATCGCGATGCCGTCGTCCACGGCGATGGTGTTGAACTCCTTGGACACGCCGCCCGCCTCGCGGATCGCCGAGGCGACCAGGTCGCCCATGTCCTTGAGGTGGACGTGACCGGGGACGAACTGCGTGTACGAGTTCGCGATCGCGACGATCGGCTTGCCGAAGTCCTCCGAGCCCATGCCGGTGGCGCGCCAGAGCGCGCGGGCACCGGACATGTTGCGGCCGTGGGTGGACGTCCGAGAGCGCAGGGGACGGCTCATGTCAGCTCCTTCGACGAGTTCTGCCGCGCCGTCGCGGACGACGCGCACGAGCACGCTACGCCCGCTGTCCCGCATCGCGGGCATCCGTCCGCCCAGTGGTCGGTTCACCTGCTGAAACGATCCGAAGGTCACGAAATGGTTGCGACGCGCCGGAGACCTTGGCAAGTTGTCCCAGGTTCATCAGCAATCCGTCCAAATCGGACGCACCACGTCCATCTCGCAGGCACCACGCAGCGCACCACGATCAGGGAGCTCACTCATGACCGCGACCGCCGCAGGCAGCACGACCGGCACGACCGTCACCGACCACGCCCGCAACGGGGAGGACGCCGACCGCGTCGTCACCCGGCCCGGCGCGCGACGCGCCCTCGCGCTGTGTCGCATCCTCCTGGCCGTGGTGTTCCTGTGGCCCGTGGCCGACAAGACCTTCGGCCTCGGGTACGCCACGCCGGACGAGCGGGCCTGGGTGGCGGGCAGCTCGCCGACCGAGGGCTACCTGAGCTCGATCGAGAGCCCACTGGCCTCCGGGTTCGCCGCGCTGAGCGGCCCCGCCGTCGACTGGCTGTTCATGCTCGGGATGCTCGGCACGGGGATCGCGCTCCTGCTCGGCATCGGGCTGCGCGTGGCCGCTGTGGCGGGCGGGCTGCTCATGCTCACGCTGTGGCTCTCGACGTGGCCCTTCGCCGCCGGCTCGCAGAACCCGCTGGTCGACCAGCACCTCGTCTTCACGGCGCTGCTGGCCGCTCTCGCGCTCACCCGCGCCGGCGACACCTGGGGCCTCGGCCGCGCGTGGGCCGCCTCGCCGGTGCCCGGCAGCGCGAGCTGGCTGCGCTGACGCGGAGCCGCCCGGAGCCGCCCGAGGCACCCGGTGCCCCCCACGGCGCCGGCGCGGTCAGGACGCGCCGGCGCTGTGGGTGTGCTCCAGCTCGTCCGCGTGGCGGATGTGCCGCGTCACCCACGGGGCCAGCAGCAGGAGGACCCCCGCGAACGCCAGCGCCACCACGCCGATGCCGCCGAAGTAGGCGGTGTCGGAGACCCCCTCGGTCGCCTCGATGGTTTGCGCGGTGATCGCCTGGCCGGCGGCCGACGACAGGAACCACAGGGCCATCGCCTGGCCGCGGAACGCTCGCGGCGCCAGCAGCGTCGTCGCCGCGATCCCTACCGGCGACAGGCACAGCTCGCCGAGCGTCTGGATCACGTAGACCCCGATGAGCACCCACGGCGGGGCGAGCTCGTCGGCGAAGACGGCCGACATCCCCGCGAGGAACAGGAACGACAGGGCCGCCAGCGTCAGGCCGATGACGAACTTGTACGCCGTGGGCGGCCGGTCCCCCGTCTTCGTCCAGATCCACGCGAACACCGGCGCCAGGATGATGATCGACGCCGGGTTGACCGACTGGAAGAAGGCGGGCGACAGGCTGATACCGAACAGCTCGAGCTGGGTGCGGTCGGCGGCGAACGCCGCGAGCGTCGTCGCCGCCTGCTCGAAGATCATCCAGAACAGCATCGCGGCGACGAAGAGCGGCACGTACGCGACGACGCGCGGACGCTCGGCCGCCGTCACGCGCTTCGAGCGGTACATCACGACGAGCAGCACGACCGGCGTCACGAGGGCGAGGTACGACACGGCGTCGATGAACGTCTCGACGGCCCAGCCCCCGGCGACGACGGCGGCCAGTGCGGCGGCCACGACGATGGCGCCGACCACGTAGAGCCCGAGGCGCACCACGGAGGGGCGGTCCTCGGGCGTGATCGGGTTCGGCACGTCCGTCCCTGCGGCACCGAGGTACCGGTAGCCGCCGACGAAGAAGACGAGCGCGAACGCCATCCCGATCGCCGCCACCGCGAAGCCCGCGTGGTAGCCCCACGCCTGCTCGACGACGCCCACGATCAGCGGGGAGAAGAACGACCCGATGTTGATCCCCATGTAGAAGATCGAGAACGCCGGGTCGCGACGCTCGTCGTCGCGCGAGTACAGCTCGCCCACCATCGACGACACGTTGGGCTTGAGCAGGCCGGTGCCGAACGCGACCAGGCCGATCCCCAGCATGGAGAAGCCGTACGTGGGCAGGGTGAGCGACACGTGGCCGGCGGCGATGACGATCCCGCCGTACAGCACCGCGCGCCGGGCCCCGATCATCCGGTCGGCGAGCCAGCCGCCGACCACCGACAGCAGGTACACCGACGTGCCGTAGATCGAGACGAACGCGGCGCCGGTGGTGGCGTCCATCCCGAGGCCGCCGTTGGCCACCGTGTCGGTCAGGTAGTACAGGAGGATGGCGCGCATCCCGTAGTAGCTGAACCGCTCCCACAGCTCCGTGCCGGCCAGGGTCATGAGGCCGCGCGGGTGCCCGAAGAACGCGCGGTCGCCCTCGTGCTCCGGGTGCGACGGCGCCGCTGCCTGATCGGTCATGAAAAAACTCTCGCACCGGCGGGAGACGACGGCGACCGGGCGCCCCGGTCGGGGGGGCCGGGCGCCCGGTGGAGAGGTGGTGCCGCGGTGAGCGGCGGGGGAGGATCACCTTGCGGTTGTCGGCGTTGTTGAG